>CAZQTJ010000001.1:0-10911 GCA_964596035.1 uncultured Cocleimonas sp.
TAAAAATTCTGCGTTATAAGATCGGGAACTTATTTCGTGCTCATTCCTAAGCTGTCGGACACGCATTCATCCTAAAAATAAATATTACTTTAAAGTTAAGTATCTATGTCATTTAGAAATATCTCAGAATCACTCCAAAAAGCAGTTGATGATGTACCATCATTAAACCTGCATGGGCGCATTGTACAGGTAGCAGGAACGGTAGTGCGCGCTGTATTGCCTCAGGCACGAATTGGTGAGTTATGCATGTTAAAAAACAGTGCTTCTGATGAGATGATGCCAGCAGAAGTTATTGGAATCGATAGAAATGAGGTTTTATTAGCCCCCATTGGTGATATGCGAGGGATGTCAACAGGAACAGAAGTTATCGCGACAGGTAGGGCGCTTCATGTTGCCGTAGGTGAAGACTTAGTTGGCTGTGTTCTTGATGGCGTTGGTAATATTATGGATGCGTCTGGTCGAGATATCGATAGTTTGAAGCTAGAGGGGAGCTATCCTGTTATCGCTAGTTCTCCTTCGCCTTTGTCGCGAGATATTATTAATGAGCCGTTAGGTTTAGGCGTTAAAGCACTTGATGGATTATTGACATGCGGAATAGGTCAGCGCATGGGGGTTTTTGCAGGGGCAGGAGTCGGTAAAAGTTTCTTTATGAGTATGTTGGTTCAACATGCCTCTGTTGATGTGAATGTCATTGCACTTATCGGGGAGCGTGGTCGAGAGGTGCGGGAATTTATAGAAGAGGCATTGGGTGAGGAGGGTATGAAAAAAACAGTGCTCATCGTATCCACTTCAGACAGACCTTCAATCGAGCGTTTAAAAGCTGCTTATGTGGCGACCGCAGTTGCAGAATATTATCGTGATCAGGGTAAGAGTGTCTTGTTAATGATGGATTCTTTAACTCGATTTGCTCGCGCTCAACGTGAAATAGGTTTGGCTGCGGGAGAAGCGCCCGCACGCCGAGGCTTTCCACCTTCAGTGTTTGCCGAGTTGCCACTATTAGTGGAAAGGGCGGGTCGTTCAGATAAAGGTTCAATTACAGCCTTTTATACAGTGTTAGTTGAAGGGGATGATATGTCAGATCCTATCGCGGACGAGATTCGTTCTTTGCTGGATGGGCATATTATATTGTCGCGTGACTTAGCGGCTAAGAATCATTATCCCGCAATCGATATACTGCAAAGCCTGAGTCGTGTTATGCCAGCAGTTGTTCATCCTCAGCATGTTAAAACGGCAGCAAAAATTCGCAGTCTAATGGCAAAGCATAAAGAAATTGAGTTTCTTGTCAGGGTTGGTGAATATCAGCAGGGTGCTGATCCAGAAGCTGACGAGGCATTGGCAAAAATAGACGCTATTAATGCCTTTTTATGCCAAACACCCGATGAAGAGTGCGACCCATCTACAACAATCCCTCAACTAATGCAGTTGGTTTCTTGATCCTTTCTTGGAGGCTTCTATGAGTTTAGAAAAATTGAAGGACTTAAGAAAGCGCCGCATGGAACGAGCTACTATTGAGTTGAAAAATAGCAAAGAGTATCTTCTGTTTTGTGAAAAAGAAGTCGCTAAAAAATTTCAGAAGCAACGTGAATATGCTCAATGGCGTTTGCAGCATCAAGATGAACTGTTTGGTGATTTACAAGCAGGTATTTTTGCACCAGAAGATCTTGGTAACTATCTAGCAGACGTGGAGCGTATGAAGTATAAAAAAAAGCAGCTTGAAGATGACTTGGATAATGCGAAAAAAAAATATAAACAGGCGGAGAAAAATGTACATGAAAAGCAGTTGGCATTATCTTTGATTGTTAAAAAGCTAGAAAAGCTCTCCGAAATAATCGAAATGCAAATGGAAGGTTTAGCGGCAGGAATTGATCGTCAAGAAGAAAATGTGGTAGATGAAATTGTAGCGTTTAGAGCTAGTCACTAGATTTTTTGAGTCAAAAGCATCCTCTGTGATAATTGTTCTTTAAGGGGCTATGCAATAGAACT
Organism: uncultured Cocleimonas sp.; assembly: GCA_964596035.1. GTDB lineage: Bacteria > Pseudomonadota > Gammaproteobacteria > Thiotrichales > Thiotrichaceae > JAGLBW01. The sequence continues at coordinate 1,984 of CAZQTJ010000001.1, forward strand.
TTCCTTTGCTAGGATGGCGCACAGAGTTGACTGGGCAATCGCGCTTTTGCTATTTCGATAGTAAGAGGGAGGAAAGTCCGGGCTCCATAGGGTAGAACGCCAGATAACGTCTGGGCAGTGTGAACTGACGGCAAGTGCAGCAGAGAGAAGACCGCCAACCTAGTTGGTAAGGGTGAAAGGGTGTGGTAAGAGCGCACCGCGCAACTGGTAACAGTTTGTGGCAAGGTAAACCCCGTTCGGAGCAAGATCAAATAGGGATACACATGGCGCGACCCGCGTCGTATCCGGGTAGATCGCTTGAGTTATATGGCGACATATATCCAGATGAATGATTGTCTAAAACAGAACCCGGCTTATAGGTTGACTCTAATTTTTTCGCCCGTTTGAAAGTCTTTTCAACGGGCTTTTATTTGTTAAAATGTTTTTTGAATGAATATCTCCCAGCTTCAAGGAATGAAGGCTTTAGCTTTTAAGTCCTACAAGCTAGATCCTCTTTTAATGCTAAATACTTGCATGCACCTCTCTTTTTTTCTTAGTTTATCCTATTTTTAATATCTCCAAATTACTTAAATTTATCGTTGACAATGTGGGGGAATTATGCGCAATTTATCGGTTTCTCATACTTAAAGTAGTTTGTTAGATTGTAAGTTTAGCTCTCTGTTTGTTAGTAAATTTCTTTGTGTCTTTTTAGTGTGTTCTTTTAGTCTTTTGCCTAAGTGTTTGTCTTGTATGGTAAATCATCAGTGTGTTGCTGTAGACCTGTGGGGGTATGGGGGGTATAATTTACTAAATAGTGGAGAATTGTGGGGGGAAGTGGTTTTACTTTCTTTTTTGCTCAGAGTCTCCTCAAGAGACTGAAAGTATGTTTCGTGGTATTTCCAATTTAAACATTGATGCTAAAGGGCGTGTTGCAATGCCTTCAAGGTATCGTGATGCGATTACTGCAAATGCATCAGGTCAAATGGTTGTGACTGTCGATCATATGGATCGCTGTTTATTGATATACCCTATGGATGAGTGGTTAAGAGTCGAGCAAGTCTTGATGTCATTGCCTAATATGAATCGTAGCGTAAGAAACATGCAGCGTTTGGTTTTAGGTCATGCCTCTGAGGTTGACTTGGATAGTCAAGGTCGAATCCGTTTGTCTCCCCCTTTGCGTGAATACGCTAATTTGAATAAAAAATCAGTGCTGGTTGGTCAGGCAAAAAAGTTTGAGCTATGGGATGCTGATACGTGGAATGAACAACGGGATGTTTGGCTATCTGAGGCGCAGGATAACTTAGAAACAGATGATGTTTTGAGTCAGATTTCATTGTGAGTCATTTGTAAGGTGGTTGAGTATGGATGAGTCACTAACGGAAAACTTCCAACATCAAACTGTATTGCTGAAAGAAGCTGTTGATGCTTTGGCGGTAAAAAGTAATGGTTTGTATGTCGATGCTACTTTTGGTCGTGGTGGACATTCAAGTTTGATTCTTGAAAGTTTGGCTAGTGATGGTCGTTTATTATTGATAGACAAAGACCCTGAAGCCATTCGTCATGCGCAAGAAAAATATGCTAGTGATGCGAGAATTTTGATATGGCAAGGCTCGTTTAAAGACTTTCCTCTCGCGCTAGAGGAGCTGGGTGTCGGAAGAAAAGTTGATGGTTTGCTGTTGGATTTAGGTGTGTCTTCTCCTCAGTTGGATGATGCCTCTCGTGGATTTAGCTTTCAGCGTGATGGTGCGCTAGATATGCGAATGAATCCGAACACAGGTCAAAGCGCAGCAGAGTGGCTTGCTGAGGCAGAAGAGAATGACATAGCGACAGTGTTGTGGAAGTTTGGTGATGAGCGTTTTTCTCGAAGAATAGCTCGTGCAATTCTTCGAGAAAGAGAGCTTGCACCGATAGAATCAACATTGAAGTTGGCGAATATTATTGCAGGCGCGATCCCTAGGGCTAAGCAAAAAAAAGGTAGAAACCCTGCCACCAAAAGTTTTCAAGCCATTCGTATCTTCATTAATAAAGAATTGGAAGATTTGGAGTTATGTTTACAACGCTCAATGGAATCATTGTCAAAAGGTGGGCGTATAGCCATTATTAGTTTTCACTCCTTGGAAGATCGTATGGTGAAACGGTTTTTCAAGGATAAATCAAGTGGTCCAAAATTGCCGCGTGGTTTTCCTATGATGGAAGAGCAATGCAAACTGGAGTTTAAAATTGTGAGTAAGCCAATAAAAGCCTCAAAAGAAGAGCTTGAAGTAAATGCTCGCTCACGCAGTGCCATTATGAGGGTTGGAGAAAAATTAACGTGACAGTGTTGAAAGGCAAAGATGCGTCAAAGTGGCAATTAGCTTTGTTGATGGTTTTGTATTTCTTAGTTGTGGTGGTCGCAGTTGTTGTACTTATGCATCGTCACCAGTCGCGTGGATTGTTTGTGGAGTATCAAAATTTAGAGAAGCAACACAATGTTTTAATTGCTCAGTGGAGTCGTTTAAAGTTAGAGCAGGGTGTTGTCTTGAATGAGATTTATGTTGAGCGTAAAGCGCGCGAAAATTTGGGTATGAGAATACCAAAAGCAAAAGATATAAGGATGGTAATAGAGTAATGAGAAAGGCAAGGACATCAAATAAATTGCCTCCTGTTTACAGGGGGCGACGTTTTGCCTTGCTCAGTATTTTATTATTTTTAATCGGTGTGTTGTTATTGCGCGCAGGTTACTTGGAAGTTTTTCAGCAGCAATGGTTGCAAAAACAAGCTGATAAACGCCAGATGCGTGAAGTCATAGTGCCTCCCTATAGAGGTATGATTGTTGATCGCAATAACGAATCGTTAGCGATTAGTTCACCTGTAGAGTCGGTATGGTGTAACCCTAAAAAGCTATTTAAAGTACGCAATGCTTTGGTAGAGGGTGCTAAAAGTTTGGATGAGGATGAATCCTTATTGGCGAGGACGCGTTTAGACGAAATAGACGTTAATTTACAGCAACTAGCAGTTTTACTTGGTATAGAGTTCTCGGTTTTGCAAGAGCGATTACAAAGGTATAAAAACAAGCAGTTTATTTATTTGGCGCGACAGATTTCTCCCGAAAAATCTGACGATATAGCTAGTTTGAATTTGCCTGCGGTTAGTAGTACTTCTGAATATCGTCGCTTTTACCCAATGGGAGAGGCTTTGTCGCATGTGGTCGGTTTTACCAATATTGACGATAAAGGTGTCGAAGGTATAGAGCGCTCCATGAATAAGCTTCTAGCGGGCGTGCCGGGAAAAAAACGTGTAGTACGAGACGGTAAAGGACGTTTAATTGAAAATATTGAGCAGGTGAAAGAGATGGTATCTGGTCAAGAAGTGGTTTTGAGTATTGATAAGCGTATTCAGTTTCAAGCCTACAAAGAATTAAAGAACCAAGTTTATCAAATGAATGCCAAAGCAGGGTCAGTAATAGTGCTTGATATTCACAGTGGTGAGATTTTAGCGATGGCGAATATGCCTGGTTTTAATCCAAACGTGAGATCAGACCTAAAGCCTTATAAATATCGTAATCGTGCCGTTATGGATGCTTTTGAGCCAGGTTCAACCTTTAAGCCTTTAACGATTGCAGCGGCTTTGGAAGATAGAGTGATTGGTGCTGATGTGTTAATTGATACCTCACCTGGTTTTATTAATATGGGAAAAACAGTGGTTCGAGACCCTGTAAATTATGGTTCGATCACGCTAGATAGAATACTCGCTAAATCAAGTAATGTAGGTGCGAGCAAAGTAGCTTTGTTAATGAAGCCAAGTGGGCAATGGAAGTTTCTTAGCAGAGTGGGTATCGGCAGACGTCCAAATGCAGGTTTTCCTAATGAGGCTCAAGGTCAGTTGAGTTATTACGATAAATGGGGGCGAGTAGATAGAGCATCTCTAGGCTATGGGTATGGCGCATCGGTTAGTTTATTGCAAATTGCTCATGCTTATTCGGTGTTTGGTTCGGGAGGTATTCTTTACCCTGTAACTATTTTTAAAAGGACTGAAAAAGTAAGTGGTCAGCGGGTGATGAAAGAGGAGAATGCTAAGGCTGTTTTAAGAATGATGGGAGCCGTTGTGCAAAAAAGAGCAACGGGAAAGAGAGCGGTAATAGATGGCTATCATGTCGCAGGAAAAACAGGTACGGCATATAAATTCATAAACAAGCGTTATAGAAAAGATAGAAAAATAGTCAGTTTTATCGGCTTGGCTCCTGCATCAAATCCGCGTTTAGTAGTAGCGGTTATGATCAATGAGCCAAGGGTTGAACATGCCTCAGGTGGGCGTATCGCTGCGCCTATTTTTTCTAAAGTAATGGCAAGTGCATTACGCATTCTTGATATACCGCCCGATAATTTACCCGCAGAGAAACAGGCGCGACGGTCGATAAAAGGAGGGGGCGCATGATGTTACCTTCCTTACAGTTTTTATTAAAAAATATCAGCGGAATATCGGAAGATGTTCCTGCTGATATTTTTGTCAATGAGATGAGCTTAGATAGTCGTGCGATTGAAAAGGGACTGTTATTTGTTGCTTTGAAAGGTACTCAGTCTCATGGCTTGACGTATGCAAAAAAGGCACAAGAGCAGGGTGCGGTAGCAGTAATTTGGGAGTCGGACGATACGACGAATATAACTGACCTAATTGCAGGATTATCTATTCCTGCCATAGAAATACGGGACTTATCATGTCAGCTAGGTGAAATCGCTCAGCGTTTTTATCAGTTGTTTGATGATAAGAAAAATGCAAAAGCAAATTATGGTTTGCAAGTGCTAGGCGTGACGGGAACCGATGGTAAAACAACCGTCAGTCACTTCTTTGCTCAAGCAATGAATGCTTTACATAAAAACACCGCTGTTATTGGTACTTTAGGAATAGGCTTGCCAAGTAATATGAAAGCATCAACACATACCACGCCTGACGTATTAACGGTTCACAGAACCTTGCGTGATCTTGCTTTGCAAGGCGTTGAATTTGTCGCGATGGAAGTGTCGTCGCATGCTTTGGATCAAGAACGTGTGAATGGTGTTGCATTTGATGTGGCTGTTTTAACAAATTTAATGCGAGATCATCTTGATTATCACGGCACTGTTGAAGCTTATGCTAAGGCAAAAGAAAAGTTGTTTTTGCGTCCAGAGCTGAAATCAGTCGTCCTAAATAAAGACGATAACTTCGGTCGGCAAATAGAGAAAAACTTAGCCGATGCAAAGGATAATACAGGGCTTGATATTATTTCTTACCATGTTCAAGTTCATCAAGATAGCGGGAATCAAGCGAATGAACTGCTGGCATATGACGCAAAATTCACATCAGCAGGCATTGAAGCAAAAGTAATCTTTGGTGATGAAAGCGGTGTCATTAAAGCACCTGTTTTAGGTTGGTTTAATCTCAGTAACTTATTGGCAACATTGGCGGCAATGTTAGCATTAAATGTGAAATTTTCTGATGCCTTAGAGAGTCTGTCGCAGGTAACGACCGTTTCAGGGAGAATGGAGCGAGTAGCGTCGAATAAGGTATTAGTTGTGGTTGACTATGCTCATACACCAGGAGCATTGGAGTCAGTATTAAAAGCACTGCGCGGACATACGAAAAAGCGTGTTATCTGTGTATTTGGCTGTGGTGGTGATAGAGATCGTGGCAAGCGTCCTTTAATGGCGAGAATTGCAGAGCAAGGTGCGAATCTTGTGATTGCAACAGATGATAATCCACGCACAGAAAGCCCTGAAGAGATAATGGCTGAAATTATTGCAGGCTTTGAACAACCAGAGAAAGTCATCATTGAGCATGATAGAGCCAAGGCAATTCGATTCGCATTACAGCAAGCGAAACAAGGTGATGTGGTTTTGATCGCAGGAAAAGGTCATGAGCAAGTGCAGATATTAGCGCACACCACCGAGCCTTTTGATGATCGCAAGCAGGCAGCTCAAGCATTGCAGGAGTTAGCGGCATGACGTGGTTGACTTTATCGCAAATTGCAGAAATGACAGATGGTACATTGCATGGTAAAGATCGTGCAGTGGAGTCTATTTCGACTGACTCGCGCACCGTACAGAGCGACCAGTTATTTGTCGCAATTGCAGGAGAGCGTTTTGATGCGCACGATTTTGTACAGGGAATAGAAGCTAAAGCGGCGGCGGCACTGGTACATAAAAAGATAGACTGCGAGCTACCGCAAATAGTTGTTAAAGATACATTGCAATCTTTAGGGGTGTTTGCTCAAGCGTGGCGTAAGCAATTTCTTAATCCAGTCATTGGTTTGACGGGGAGTAACGGTAAAACAACCGTAAAAGAAATGTTGGCATCGATTCTTGCCTGTAAAGGTAAGGTAATGGCAACCTTTGGTAACTTAAATAATGAAATAGGCTTGCCTTTAACCTTATTAAGATTGCGCGAGTCAGATGATTACGCAGTGATAGAAATGGGAGCAAATCATTTTGGCGAGATTGATTATTTAAGCAAAATAACGCAGCCAAATGTAGCGCTTTTAAACAATGCAGGAGCAGCGCACTTAGAAGGCTTCGGTGATGTAAAAGGAGTGTCTCGCGCAAAGGCTGAGATTTTTGCAGGACTTGCTGATGACGGTGTTGCAATTATTAATATTGATGATCAATACGCAGACTATTGGCTGTCATGTAACGAAAATAGATCAGTAATAGGCTTTGGTTTTAATGACCAAGCAGATGTAAAAGGAGAGATAGATAATGACGGATTATCCATCCAAATTGCAGGAAAGAAAGCCGTCATTAAACTAGCGTTGCAAGGGCAGCATAATGCCATGAATGCCTTGGCAGCAAGTGCGGCGGCAGTGGCAGTAGGTTTGAGTTTAAAAGAAATAAAGCAAGGTTTGGAAAGTTTGCAAGCCGTAAAAGGGCGGCTTGCAACACTGAAAGGCTTGCAAGGTATGCAAGTAATAGATGATACCTATAATGCGAACCCTGATTCGGCGCGAGTAGCAATAGATGTTCTCGCTGAAAAGTCAAAAGGTAAGCGTATATTGGTTTTAGGTGATATGGGTGAACTAGGCGATAACGCTAAGCAACTACACGCTGAAATAGGTCAATATGCAAAAAACAAAGGGATAGAAGCACTTTATTGTTTGGGTGATTGTAGTCATCAAGCCTGTCAAGAATTTGGTGATGGTGGATATAGTTTTGATGAAATAGATCCTTTGTTGGGTCAACTAAAGCAGGAAATAGGGCAAAGCATGACAGTGCTAGTGAAGGGGTCAAGATCAATGAGAATGGAACGTGTGGTTGAAGCGTTGACAGATGTTAAAGCAAAGAGCGAGGCGGTAACTGCATGTTAGTTGCTTTATTTGAATTGTTATCGAATGACTATAGCTTTTTTAACGTCTTTCAATACATTACTTTGCGTGCCATTTTGGGTGCATTGACAGCATTGGGTATTTCAATGATGTTAGGTCCCGTCATGATTCGTAAATTGACCGAGCTGAAAATTGGTCAAAGTATTCGTGATGATGGACCGCAGTCGCATCTCGTAAAAGCAGGAACACCCACAATGGGAGGGGCATTGATTCTTTTAGCTATTGCCATTTCCACCTTGCTGTGGGGTGACTTAAGTAATCATTATGTGTGGATTGTTCTATTTGTGACCTTAGGCTCAGGGCTAGTCGGTGGTGTTGATGACTACATCAAACTAAAGTACGGCAACAGCAAAGGATTGTCAGCTAAATGGAAGTATTTAAGTCTATCGTTAATTGCTTTTATCGCGGCAATTATTTTGTTTGCAACGGCGAATAGTTCGGTAGAAACCACATTTTATTTTCCAGTCTTTAAAGACTGGTTTTGGGAAATGGGTTGGCTATTTATTCCATGGACGTACTTGATCATAGTGGGTAGTAGTAATGCGGTTAATTTAACCGATGGATTGGACGGTTTGGCGATTATGCCAACCATTATGGTCGCCGCCGCACTGGGCATTTTTGCGTATCTCACGGGGAACATAAAATTTGCCAGTTATTTAGGTATTCCCTATGTGCATGATGTAGGTGAGATCGCTATATTTTGTGGCACTATTTTTGGCGCAGGTCTTGGCTTTTTATGGTTTAACACCTATCCCGCACAAGTTTTTATGGGTGATGTTGGCGCATTAGCATTAGGCGCAGCCCTCGGTGTTATTGCTGTGGTGATACGTCAAGAAATTGTATTGGCGATTATGGGGGGGGTTTTTGTCATGGAGGCAGTCTCAGTCATATTACAAGTTGCCTCCTACAAAATGACAGGGCGACGAATATTTAGAATGGCGCCTATTCATCATCATTTTGAATTGAAAGGTTGGGCAGAGCCAAAAGTCATCGTTCGCTTTTGGATTATCACCATTATTTTAGTATTGATTGGTTTAGCGACCTTGAAAATACGTTAAGACTTAAAGGGCTAATAGAAAAATGAGGCAAATGCAGAAACCAATTCAAGCATCAACGATGACGTGGGATACGTTAGTGGTTGGCTTGGGTGTGACTGGTTTATCTGTAGCGCGTTATTTAACAGAAAAAAATGATAAGTTTGCGGTGGCAGACAGTCGTCAGTCACCTCCCTGTGAAAATATTTTAAAACAAGATTATGCCAATGTAGCAACCCGTTTTGGTGGTTTTGATAATGAGCTTTTCAAACAAGCAAAACGATTAATTGTTAATCCTGGAGTGGCGGTTTCAACCGCTGAAATTCAGCAAGCAAAACAAAATGGTGCGGAAATAATTGGTGATATAGAACTGTTTGCACGAGAAGCACAAGCCCCAGTTGTTGCGATTACTGGCTCTAATGGTAAGACAACAGTAACAACACTATTACAATTAATGGCCGAGAAATCACAAGTAGCAACGCAGACAGGTGGTAATATCGGCACACCTGCGTTGGATTTATTGGTAGCAAAGGATACCGCATTATTTATCCTTGAATTATCAAGTTTTCAACTAGAAACAACCAC
>CAZQTJ010000001.1:11011-20000 GCA_964596035.1 uncultured Cocleimonas sp.
AAAAAGTGTTTGTTAGATGTAGCCGAAATGAAGCTACAGGGCAAGCATAACTACGCTAACGCTCTTGCAGCACTGGCAATGGGGGAGGTAGTTGGTTTAAAACAATCTGCAATGCTGGATGTGTTGCGTGAATATAGCGGCATGGAACATCGCACGCAATGGGTCGCAAAAATAGATCAAGTCGATTGGTATAACGACTCAAAAGGAACCAATGTGGGCGCAACACTTGCCGCACTAGAAGGTTTGAGCGGAAAAATCATTTTAATTTTAGGTGGCGAAGGCAAAGGAGCTGATTTTTCCCCGCTAAAACAAGCGGTAAAAAATAATGCGCGAGCCGTGGTGTTAATTGGCGAAGATGCAAATATTATTGCCGATGTATTAGCCGCTGTAGTGCCTGAATACCATGCTAATAGTATGCAGGAGGCTGTTGAATTAGCCGCAAAGTTGGCAAAAAAAGAGGACAAGGTTCTACTATCACCAGCCTGTGCAAGCTTTGATATGTTCGATAACTATCAAGCGCGTGGAAATGAATTTATTAAGTGTGTGAAATTATATGAGCAACAAAGGGGGGCAGTTTGATGGCATTTATGCAGCGTGTATCAAAATGTAATCCTTTGGCAGAGTTTCAGCCAAGTTGGGAGCGCTATGTAGACCGTGCTTTATTGGTCGCACTTTTTGTTTTAATGGGCTTAGGCTTTGTCGTCATGGTGTCTGCCTCAGTTGCTGTGGCTCAAAAAACCTATGGTAACCCTTATTATTTTTTAAATAGGCAAGCTGTATTTTTGTTGGTGGGACTTGTCATTGCCGTTGGTGTTTATAATATCAGAACTGTTTTTTGGCAAAATTTGGGCGCAAAATTATTGCCCGTTATTATATTGCTACTTGTGTTGGTGCTTATTCCTGGAGTAGGAAAAGAAGTAAACGGCAGTTATCGCTGGTTTAGTTTTGGTGGCTTTTCTCTGCAAGTATCTGAGATGGCTAAACTTAGTATGATTATCTATATGTCGGGTTATTTAGCGCGACATGGAAAAAGACTATCTCAATCCGAGTCATGGCAGCCGTTAGTTATACCGTTGGTTATTTTGGTGGTTATCGATGCATTATTAATGCTAGAACCTGATTTTGGTAGCACAATGGTTATTACCGCAACAGCCGTTGCCTTGTTGTTTTTAGGGGGGGTGAGATTTTCTCGTATCGCGCTACTTGTTGCTGCTGTGATCGCCTTGGCAATACCGTTAGTAATGATGGGCTATCGTGGTGCTCGTATTTTAGCCTATTTAGACCCATGGGCAAATGCATCAGGAAAAGCCTATCAAACAGTGCATGCCTTAATGGCAGTAGGTGATGGTGGATGGTTCGGTGCTGGTCTGGGCGGTAGTGTGCAAAAACTATTTTATTTGCCTGAAGCACATAATGACTTTGTGTTTGCAGTCTTAGCGGAAGAGTTTGGCTTTATTGGAATTGTGATTACCTTGTTGTTGTTTGCTTGGATAGTGCAACGCGCTTTTGTCATTGGTTTTAATGCGGACAAAGCAAAGTTACATTTTGCCGCTTATATCGCCTATGGCATTGGTTTTTGGATCGGCTTTCAATCACTGTTTCATATGGGCGTGAATTTAGCCTTATTGCCACCTAAAGGTTTGACGTTACCGTTGATTAGTTATGGCGGAAGCAGTGTTTTAGTGACATTAATGGCAATGGCATTTTTAATGCGAGTCCATAGAGATACTCAAATTGCATTATTTGGTTTTTCACCTAAAGAGTTGGAAAAGCAGAAAAAACGTAAAATATCAGTCAGAAAAAAGAGTGTCAAAAAAGGTTCGATTCTTAAACGAAAGCCGAAAAGACGTCGCGCGGTAACGCGTAAACCAACAGGAAAGAAAGTAAATGTTAGATAAACGCCCAATATTAGTGACAGCAGGAGGAACAGGTGGACATGTCTACCCTGGACTTGCTGTAGCGCGTGCGCTTATCGAACAAGATATTCCTGTCGTATGGATGGGAACACGCAAAGGCATCGAGGCGAGAGTGATTCCTGCCGCAGGTATAGAAATGGCGTGGTTGGATGTCACAGGTTTGCGAGGCAAGGGAATAGCAACTGTTTTGTTAGCTCCTTTTAAATTAGTAAAGGCATTGTTTCAATCAGTACAAATAATGCGTCATCACCGTCCTGTTGCCGTATTAGGAATGGGAGGTTTTGTTGCAGGTCCTGGTGGTTTAGTCGCATCACTCATGGGAATTCCTGTAGTGATTCATGAGCAAAATGCGGTGGCAGGTTTGACCAATAAATTATTAAGTAAGGTCAGCAAAAAAATATTAGAAGGCTTTCCAAACACCTTTAGCAAGCAAGACAAAGTATTAGCAATAGGTAACCCCGTAAGAAAAGAAATAAGTGAAATAACGCCCCCAGCAGAACGTCTTGCGGGTCGCGATGGTGCGATGAGATTGCTTATTATTGGCGGTAGCTTAGGAGCGCAAGCATTAAATGAAGTGGTGCCTCAAGCATTAGCAGAGCTGAGTAGTAGCGAAAGACCCGTGGTAAGGCATCAAGCAGGGTCAGGCAAAGATGAGATAACAAAAAAAGCCTATCAAGATGCAGGAGTCGATGCAGAGGTTACCCCATTTATAGAAGATATGGCAGAAGCCTATGAATGGGCAGACTTAGTGATTTGCCGCTCGGGAGCGCTAACCGTTGCAGAAGTGGCGGCAGCAGGCGTTGCATCATTATTAGTGCCATATCCCTATGCAGTGGATGACCATCAAACAGCGAATGGTCATTACCTTGCAGAAAATGATGCCGCGATTTTGATGCAACAAACAGCGTTTAATAAACAGACCGCAAGTATCGTATTACAAGACTTACTTGCAGATAGAGAAAAGTTGCTTAGCATGAGCCTAAGCGCAAGGGCATTAGCCAAACCGACTGCGACCAATGAAGTTGCAGCAATTTGTGCGGAGTTAGCAGGTTATGAGTTTAATAAAAAGAACATAGCCAATACTAACGGGGAAGAGAAAATATGAGAGCAGAAAGTGATTTAGCACGTAAACGTATCAAACATGTTCATTTTGTTGGCATCGGTGGTGCAGGCATGGGCGGGATAGCCGAAGTTATCGCCAATATTGGCTTTAGTGTCAGCGGCTCAGATATTGCAGAAGGTGCAATGACTAAGCGTTTGTCAAGCCACGGTGTAACGGTTTACAAAGGTCATGCAGAAAAAAATATACAGGGCGCAAATGTCGTGGTGGTATCGACAGCGGTTGATGAAGACAACCCTGAAGTCGTTGCAGCAAGAAAAAACAATATACCCGTCGTGCCGCGTGCAGAAATGTTGGCAGAGATCATGCGGTTTAGTAATGGTATAGCCGTTGCAGGTACGCATGGTAAAACCACAACAACGAGTTTGGTGACAAGTGTATTGGCTGAAGGTGGCTTAGATCCCACCTTTGTTATCGGCGGCAAGCTAAATAGCACCGCGAGTAACTCACGTTTGGGGACTGGCGAGTATTTAGTGGCAGAAGCAGATGAAAGTGATGCCTCTTTCTTGCTATTAAAACCGATGATTTCAGTGGTAACCAATATTGATGCCGACCACTTATCGACTTACGGTGGTGATTTTGAAAAGTTGAAATCAACTTTTGTTGAGTTTTTGCATCATTTGCCATTCTATGGATTGGCAATACTGTGTGTTGACGATGAGCATGTTTGCGATATTTTGCCTCGTGTGACACGGACGATTGTTAGTTATGGCATCCATTATCCTGCTGATATTAGGGCGATGGATGTACGCTACGATGGCGCGCAAAGCTACTTTACGGTACTGCGTGAAGGTAAAGAGTCATTAGAAATTACATTGAACATGCCAGGTGAGCATAATGTACAAAATGCACTGGCAGCGATTGCAGTAGCATCTGAAATAGGTGTCAGTGATGAAGCAATAGTGAGCGGGTTAAAAAAATTCGAAGGTGTTGGCAGACGTTTTCAGCTGTACGGAGACCTGCATACACCAAAAGGCATGATTACTTTGGTCGATGACTACGGTCATCACCCCACTGAAATGAAAGCAACCATGCAAGCCGTTCGTACCGCTTGGCCTGAACGTCGCATGGTCGTGCTATTTCAACCGCATCGTTTTACTCGTACAAGAGATTTATTTGAAGATTTTTCACAAGTTTTATCCGAGCCAGATGTGTTGTTATTAATGGACGTATATGCCGCTTGTGAAGCGTCAATATCAGGAGCAGACGGGCGATCATTAGCACGTTCGATACGTAACCGAGGGCAAGTAGATCCTGTGTTTATAGCAAATGAAGACGATATTGCCGAGATGCTATTAAGCCAGCTACAAGACGGTGACATTTTACTGACCTTGGGTGCAGGTAGTGTCGGTGCTATTTCTGCAAGCCTTCCCGAGAAGTTATCTGCACAGCGAGGCTTAGTATGACTGAAAAGTTTGGCAAAGTTGCCGTTTTGATGGGGGGCTGGGCTGCCGAAAGAGAGGTATCCCTTAATAGTGGTAAGGCTGTGCTAAAAGCGTTACAAGCAAAAAAAGTCAATGCTCATGGTGTTGATGCAGACCGCAATGTATTGGAGGTTTTAAAAGCAGAAAAATTTGATCGCGTTTTTAATATCATGCATGGACGTGGTGGTGAAGATGGTGAGATACAAGGCGCTTTGGAATTATTACAAATTCCCTATACAGGCTGTGGCGTAATGGCATCTGCCATCAGTATGAATAAGCTAATGACTAAACGTATTTGGTCAGGCGCAAATTTGCCAACGCCCAAATTTGCCGTGTTAACCGTTGATACTGATTTTGATGCTGTCGTAGAAGAATTGGGTTTGCCTTTAATGGTAAAGCCTGCAAATGAAGGCTCTAGCATCGGCATGAGCAAAGTCAATAAAGTAGAAGAACTACAGGCAGCTTATCAATGTGCTGCTGAGTATGATTCTTTAGTTTTTGCCGAACAGTGGGTGACGGGTAATGAATACACCATAGCGATATTAGGTGATGAAGCTTTGCCAGTCATTCGTTTGGAAGTGAATAACGAATTTTACGACTATGAGGCAAAGTATCAATCAAACGATACGCAATATCATTGTCCTTGTGGTTTAGATAGCGAAGAAGAACAAGCATTAAAAACATTGGCAAAGACAGCCTTTGATGTCGTTGCGGGAAGTGGCTGGGGACGCGTTGATGTGATGCGAGACCAAGCAAGAAATTTTTATTTAATTGAAGTGAATACAGTGCCGGGTATGACCGATCATTCTTTAGTTCCAATGGCGGCAAAAACAGCGGGTATTAGTTTTAACGATTTAGTCGTGCGTATATTGAAGACATCAGAACGCCAAGCTAATTTCTTAGTAGAATAAAGCAAGGAATGCTTATTTATGAGAAAGAGAAAAGCACAAGTAACAAGGAGAGCAACGGCTAAAAAGAAAGCTAACCGAGGGCAACGGTTTGCCTCAGTGAATTTGTCCAATATAAATTGGAAATTGATAACGTTTTTATCATTAATCATTATTCCTTTATTGCTGGTAGCTTACGGTTTGCATTGGATAAAGCAGCCAGAAAATTTAAGAATAAAATCGGTTGAAGTACAAGGTGACTTAAAAAACTTAGATAGATCATCGTTACAGCCAATTATTGAACCATTTGCAAAAACGAATTTATATTTACTAGATGTCAAAAGTTTAGAAGAAGAGATCGAGTTCAACCCTTGGGTTTACTCCGCGTCATTAACCAGCGTGTGGCCCAATAAATTAGTGGTTAAAATACGTGAGCAAGACCCTATTGCTTTTTGGGGTAAAGAAGGAATGATAAATGAGTTTGGCGAAATTATTGATGTTAATCTGCCAAATCAAAGAGGTAAATTGCCGATGCTATACAGTCCTTTTGATAAGGGGCGTGAGATGGTTGAAGGCTATTTGAAAATTAGAAAATGGCTGAAAGATTTTCCTGTTGATATTGTCGAGTTCACCGAAGATGCGCGAGGCTCTTGGCAGTTAAAACTTGCCAACGGAATGCGTGTGAAAATAGGTAGAAAAGAACATGAACGACGACTAAGGCGATTTATGGTGGGTTATCGTAATCGCTTAGTAGGGCAGGTTGAAACTATTGATACAGTCGATTTACGTTACACCAACGGTTTTGCGGTTAAGTGGAATAAAAAAGCGAGTTAATTGCTATGTCAATGAAAGCATTGGCGTTAATATGGATGTTAGATTTTTTGCAACAAGGAGTGAAAACTTTAGCTTTTCAGGAGCATGAAATATATGAAGGTTGATAGCACCATGACTTATTCGATTCAAAGGAACTAGAAAAATGTCGAACGATGAAGATACAAATATGATCGTTGCCCTTGATATTGGCACATCAAAAGTAGTCGCGCTCATTGGCGAAATCTCTACTCATGGGCGTGTGAATATTGTAGGAATCGGAAAATATGCCGCGCGGGGCATGAAGAAAGGTGTGGTCGTCAATATAGAATCAACCATTGAATCCATTCAACACGCTATTGAAGAAGCGGAGTTGATGGCAGGTGTCAATATCAATTCTGTTTATGCAGGCATTGCAGGTAGTCATGTGCATAGTTTGAACTCACACGGCATTGTTGCTATCCGCGATAGAGAAGTCACAGAAGCGGATATGGATAGAGTCTTAGATGCGGCAAGAGCCGTCGCCATTCCCGCAGATCAAAGAATATTACATGTATTACCACAAGATTTTGTGATCGATAATCAAGAAGGAATTCGTGACCCCGTGGGCATGTCAGGGGTACGTTTAGAAGCCCGTGTGCATTTAGTAACAGGCGCACAAAGTGCAGCACAAAACATAGTGAAATGCGTTGAGCGATGTGGCTTAGACGTTGACGATATAATTTTAGAGCAAGTCGCATCTAGTTTCTCGGTGTTAGAAGATGACGAAAAAGAACTCGGTGTGTGCATGGTCGATATTGGCGGGGGAACGAGTGATATTGCCATTTACCTCAATGGCGCGATTCAACACACCGCCGTTATTCCAATAGCAGGAGATCAAGTCACTAACGATATTGCCGTAGCGGTGCGAACACCGACACAATTTGCAGAAGACTTAAAAATAAATCATGGCTGTGCTTTGCGTCAGTTAGCAGACGAGAATGAAGTCATTGAAGTGCCAGGTGTTGGAGAGCGCGAGCCACGAGGCTTGTCTGCTCAGACGCTAGCATCAGTGATTGAGCCGCGTTATGAGGAGTTGTTTTCACTCATACTCGCGGAAATTAGACGAAGTGGCTTTGAAGATCGTATTGGGGCTGGTGTCGTTTTAACAGGTGGAACAGCAAAAATAAAAGGAGCCGTTGAGTTGGCGGAAGAGATATTTCATATGCCAGTGCGCCTAGGTGTACCGCGTAATGTGGGTGGTTTAAAAGGTGAAGTGACAGACCCGATTCATTCAACAGGCGTTGGTCTGTTGTTTTACGGGGCGGCTCAGCAAGCTCAAGGAGGAGGTGGTTCCTTTGAGCGAGTCACAACTGAAAATGTGTGGGAGAGAATGAAAAGTTGGTTTAGTGGAAATCTATGAGGCTTGTGGGTTTCTAATATATTAATAAATAATATCAGCTAGTTACCCCCGTGACTAGGAAAGTACAGTAACTGAGAGTAGTGCGAAGATAAAGATTGGGTAATGCGCACTATATCGAAGATGACGAATACATCAGGAGAGAAGGCATGTTTGAATTAATGGATACAGAAGCAAAAAACGCGGTAATTAAAGTAATCGGTGTTGGCGGCGGCGGCGGTAATGCAGTGCAAAATATGATAGACAGTGGTGTTGAAGGTGTTGAGTTTATCTGTGCAAACACAGATGCTCAGGCGCTAGAAGGCTCAGGTGTTGATACTTTATTGCAATTAGGTAATGCATTAACCAAAGGCTTAGGTGCAGGGGCAAATCCTGCCATCGGTCGCGAAGCAGCATTAGAAGACCGCGAGCGTATTAAAGAGCTAATTTCAGGTACAGACATGCTATTCATTACCGCAGGAATGGGGGGCGGAACAGGTACAGGTGCAGCGCCAGTTGTTGCTGAAATGGCAAAAGAACTAGGCATTCTAACCGTTGCCGTCGTCACAAAACCTTTCCCTTTTGAAGGCACAAAACGCATGTCAGTAGCAGATGCAGGCATTGCTGAATTAGCAGAAAGCGTAGACTCACTCATCACCATACCAAACGCAAAGCTACTAACGGCGCTAGGTAAAAATGTCACACTTTTAGATGCATTTAAAGCAGCTAACGATGTGTTATTAGGTGCAGTACAGGGTATCTCCGAGCTAATCACAAAACCTGGTTTAATCAACGTTGACTTCGCCGATGTGCGTACCGTGATGAGTGAAATGGGCGTCTCCATGATGGGTACAGGCTCTGCAAGAGGCGACGAAAGAGCAACAAAAGCAGCACAAGCCGCCATCTCAAGCCCACTACTAGACGACGTAAACTTAAAAGGCGCGCAAGGTATCTTAGTTAATATTACCGCTGGACTAGATATGGGAATCCACGAATTCGAAGAAGTCGGTAGCGCCATTCGTGAATTCGCCTCTGACGAAGCAACAGTCGTCGTAGGAACAGTCATCGACTCAGACATGAGTGATGAAATTCGTGTCACGCTAGTAGCGACAGGTTTAAACCGCTTAAATGTAGAGCTAAAAGCTGTACCCACGCAAGAAGAACGAGTACCAGCCAGCAACCTACGCCCAGTAGAACTTGAAAAAGTAGCAATGGGCGATGGTCGCACCCCAGGTTATAGCGATAGAAACTCAACAGCATCTTCGGAAGGTGGAAGTTATTTAGACATCCCTGCTTTTTTGAGAAATCAGGCAGATTGAGTGAACTATAGTATCTGAAAAACAGCCATTCATCTGGATGCAATATGAGTTTTATGGATAATGCCATACCATTATTCTAACTTATTGCTTGTATCTCATGAGTATACTGACCCCAATAGGTGAAAATCTATTGGG
>CAZQTJ010000002.1:0-12555 GCA_964596035.1 uncultured Cocleimonas sp.
TTGTTAATTTATTAACATCTTGAATTGAAAGTTCTTTTACTGAAGTTATTCCTGAACAAAACAGAAGAGATGCAAGCTGCCCATCAATACCCTTTACTCTTATTAAATCCGCCATTTGACACCAAGAAGTCACAACTTTTTCATTCAATGTCATTGCTTGAGCTATATTTTTTTCATAATCAGTATTCGTACATTTATTTAATAGTTTAGTTGTTGTATGTATGCCCATTGCACGTAAGCGTTTACCATGACCTTTGCCGATACCATCTATCTCTTCTATATCGTAATCATTTTTTTGAACATTGCTTAACTTATTTTCAAATTCACTTTGAGGTGATGTTGAGTTTTCAGCAGGGTCTTTAGGTTTAGCTTTTTTTTGGATAGATTCAAGATTATCTGTTAGCCGTGGACTTAAAGTCGTTGCGTATATAATCCATTCTGCCACTGTTGCAGACTTAGGTACTACTTTTACCCGCTGTTCTTTTTTGTTAAGTGCTAGCATTTTTTTACTTAATGGGTTTGCAGTCTGTTTAGCTAAAGACTGAACTGAATGTATACCCGAAAACTCTAATAGTCCTGCATATTGAGCATCAATACCCTCGACTCTAAGTAAGTCACTCATACTCACCCATGATCTAACAATCCAGCTTTTCTGTTTTAATTTATTCGCAATATCATGTATGTCTGCGGATGATGTCGCTTTATTTAATAAATCCGTTGTTGTTGATATATTCATACGTCTTAGTTTGTCACCGAAGGATTTTCCAATGCCTTCGATTGTTTCTATTTCGTACTCATTACTACTTGGCTTGGATAGGTCCGTAGTCTCTTTCGCTATCATTGTAGATGAAAGAAGACCCTGTGACTTTACACTAGATTCCAATGAACCTTTATCAACAATGACACCTTTATTCTCATCAGTAGTATTTTCTACTATTTTCGTTGTTTTCAACGTCTGTTTTTTTGTCGTGGCTTTTGAGCTGGAACTTGTTGACTTCTGATTAACACTGGCATCACTAGCCAGTTTAAAAGCAACATCTTCTCTTTTTGACTCACTAAGCTTAAGCTTTTGTTGCGTGCTGGCTAAATTAGTCGTTAAATTATCAATCTCTATTTTTTTTGAATCTAAACGCTCTTTTAATCTTACAATTTCTTTGTCGCACTCTGTTTTTTCTTTATTACTTTGGGTAATGATTGACTCATTTTTTGATAAGTTATTTTTAATTAATTGTGCCTCATCATCCCTTTCTTGTAGCTTTAGTTTTAAGCTATAAAGCTCCTCACTGCTTTCTTTTTCCTTATGCGCTAACAACTCTTGCGTTTCTTTTAACTTCGATTCAGCCTCTAGTAGGCTAGCTTGATAAGCATCTGATTGAGACTCCAATGAAGACAGTTTTTCAAGCATATCTTTACTACTTTGCTCATATTCATGTATTAACGATTTTATTTGAGAAACTTGTGGTTCTATTGTCTTTAACTCTTGCTGTGTATTCTTTAAAACCAGCTCAACATCTTTTATTTTTTCATCTTTAAATGCAAGTTGAGAGACGAATTCTGTTGTCTTTCTTTCATAATCGACATTTAACTTATCCGATAATGATAATGCTTTTTTCAACGCATCTTTTTTTGCAGACAAAGCCTCATTAATTGCCTTTTGCTCATCTAATGATAATTGTAATGAATCTACATCTTTCCCCTTTGATTTAACTTGTTCTTTGGTCGTTTTTAAAGTTTCTGTAAGCTCTTCTAACGCTGATGTTTTTTGCTTTAACTCTTCTGTCAGTTGACTGTCATTTTGCTCTATTTTTAATTGATAATGTTCTAAATCTTTCGCTTGCTCATCTAACAATGCTTGTGTTTTTTTGGTATTTTTTTCATGTAACAATGCTTGTGTGAGTAATGAACTAACTTCTTCTTGTGAAGAGTTCACTGTATTTTTCAATTTCTCAATTTCAGCCTTTAAAGCAAGGTTTTCTTTTTGCATTTCCTTTTCTTTAAGCTTAAATTGAGAACTTAGCTCTGTTGACTTTTTCTTTTCCTGAAGGTGTAACTCTTTTGTAGCAGACAAAGTTTCTGTTAATTTTTGGCTTTCTTCTAATAAAGTGCTACTGCCCTCATCATGCGCCTCAAGTAATGCTTGCAGTGTCTCTAACTGGTCATAATTTGATTTCGATTCTTCTTGGGCTGTGATCAAGTCTGCTGCTAGTGTTTCAATTTTCTTATTTTTAGCCGACAAGTCTTGTTCAAACTGTCGCTTTAACGCTTCTGACTCTGATATTTGCGTATCTAACAGACCTTGAATAGCTAGTGATTTTTCTTCGTCATTTGAAGATTTTTCCATAGCCGTATTTTTATTTTTTTTCAATTCACTTATTTCTGCTTCACGTTGCTGTAACTCTAGTTTAATTTCAGCTAAGCGATTTTCTGTCTCGTCTAATTTCTCCTTGTTTTCTTTTAGTACATTACTTGCAATATTCGCCCCATTTTCCATTGCTGTTAAGCGACTTAATAAACTTTTTCGCTCATCATTCAGCTTTTTTTCGTCTTGAGATTTTGCGACAAAACTATTTTTTTCATCTTCAAGCAGCGTATAACGTTGCTTCCAATCATCACTTATTTTTACTAATTTAGCCTTACAGCCTCCTCGCAAAAACCAACCGACAAGAGCACCAAACAACAAGGCGAGTAATAGGCATAACCACAATTGTGAAACAAGATAACTCATTATTTGACTCCTTCAACAGTAAATTCAATTCTACGATTAAGCGCTCGACCTTTAGAGGTTCTATTGCTTGCAACAGGTTTTTCTTCTCCATACCCCTTTGCTTTCAAATGATCTTTATTAACGCCTTTTTTCTGTAAATAATTCACAACTGCTTGTGCTCGTTTTTGGCTTAATGCTTTATTCGCTTTTTTCGCTCCTTGAGAATCGGTATAACCAGCAACAATAATGGTTTGCTTGGAGCAACCCTTGGCTGTTTCACTCAACTTATCTAATAATCTAGCGCTGTTTTTCGCTATTTCAGCTTGTCCTGTTTTAAAGTGAATCTTATTTTTAGAGAGTAAAAGTTTAAATTCTTTCTGACAGTTTTTGGCAGCTAGGGTGCTAACGGGGGGTACTTGCTCATTATCAGCTTCACCTTTGGGAATGACACTTATGTCTAAACGTCCGACATAATTTTTAGGTAAAGTTTGTTCTAAAGACTCTTTAATTTTCTCACGTGCCATTTCACTTATTGCTACGCCAGATAGTTTTAGGTTTTCGTCCAACACTTCTAGTTGAGCATTTTTCATCAAGGGGAAGATGTCAAGAACACTAACTAAAGCGGCTTCCCAAGCTGAGGGAGCCTTTGCTTTCATCATTAAATCATCTGTCACATGGGGTTTTCCATATTGACTATTCGCTAAACTCAGAAGATTATTTTTAATTTGAATACTAGGAATGGAGCCACTTAGAATAACGGACTTATCATCTTTAAGCCCTATAACCATAGAATACGGTTCTATATAAACAGGCTTAGGGGGAGCTTGTTCTTTTGCAACCTCAATTAAATTATTTATTTTATGATAACCTTCAACCGCCGCTACTCTCTCAGCCTTTGCTTTCAAGCGCTCTGATGCAACAACGCCTCCTAGGGTAATATCTAAACCATCCGTCTTAACGTTAACGGATGAGAAATCATTCCGTATAAGCGAGTCTTCAGCTTTATTTTTAATATCTGATTCGATTTTTTGAGCCGAATATTTATAAATACAGAAATAAGCTAATAAAGAAAATAACAAAAGGCCGATCAATAAAATCAATAATTTTTTCATCGTAAATACACCGCGAGTTCACTGTATGATCATGTCTAACACCTTACATAAACCTTCTCAGAATGCGTTAGGATATTTACATGAAAGGATTAATTATCATTATAAAAGGGATTAATAGGTCAAAAAGAACGCTATTCGCCACTCTCTATTTAAGCCGATATAGAGACTACCCAATAACTAAGGTTGGAGCGGAAGTAACAGAAATATTAGACGGCTACACAAGGTGTAGCTAATCGAGAGAAGCGAATAGCAAGGCTATTAAATAATGTTGATAGCCTCAAATGATGACGATAGCCCCTATATTTTCATAAAGAAAATAATGTTTGATAACTTTTTTCAGAAAATCCAACGACTACTTGATCTGACATTTCTAACACGGGACGTTTAATAATCGTTGGTTGATCTTCCATCACCACTAAAGCGAGTAGTTCATTGATATTTTCTTTCGTCTCATCAGGTAGATTACGCCATGTTGTACTGCGTTTATTAATCAATTTTTCCCAACCTAATTCTGCTACCCATGCCCGTAGTTGAATATCATTCACACCCTCTTCACGAAAGTCATGGAAGGTATAATCAATATCATGCAACGCTAAGTATTTTCGCGCTTTTTTGATGGTGTCACAGTTTTTAATCCCATAGAGAATGACCATATTACTTATCCTTTTTTGCCAATGCTTAAGCGGTTGTTTTCATTATAATCTTTAATGCAACAGGTCTGTAAAAGTCCTGTTTGCGACATAATCTCAGGAACAATATCACCTTGGTCGTAACCATGTTCTATTAATATCCATGCGCTATTTTTCATATAATTAGGAGCTTGTTGCAAAATAAGACGAATATCATCTAAGCCTGTCTTACCTGATGCCAATGCTTGAAATGGCTCATGGCGTATGCTTTGATTTAAGTGAGGATCATTAAGGCTTATATAGGGCGGATTAGAAACGATAAGATCAAAGGGGTGTGGGTCTATACTTTCAAACCAATTAGACTGTATGAAGCTCACATTATTAATATTATTAAGCTGTGCATTTTCTGCGGCCACTATTAATGCTTTATCTGAATAATCACTGGCTAGAATGATCGCGTCCGACCTTTCTACCCCTATTGCTAAAGCTATAGCGCCAGATCCTGTGCCTAAATCCAGAATTTTGGGAGCCTTAATAGCTTGAATTTTTTCTAACGCT
Source organism: uncultured Cocleimonas sp. (assembly GCA_964596035.1). GTDB lineage: Bacteria > Pseudomonadota > Gammaproteobacteria > Thiotrichales > Thiotrichaceae > JAGLBW01. Next base: position 5,004 of record CAZQTJ010000002.1, read on the forward strand.
GTCTCAACGAGTAATTCGGTTTCAGGACGAGGAATTAAGACATCTTCTGTTACTTTCAAATCTAATGACCAGAATCCCTGATTTCCAAGCAGGTAAGCAATAGGATAGTCACTCGCACGTTTTTTTATTAAGCGCTTAAAAACATCTAAGGAGGTGGTATCAACCTCCTTATCGCCCCACGCATACAAATAACTTCTGTTCTTACCTAAACAAAATGCGAGCAATAACTCAGCATCAAGCTTAGCACTATCTGAAACAACTGCTAATTTCTGACTGGCTTTATCTAAAACGGATTGGATCGAGTTAATAATTTAGTCTTCACTTAATGCGGCAAGTTGATCTGCCTGATATTCATTAATTAATGGCTCAATCATTTGATCCATATTGCCTGATATAATCTCATCTAACTTATATAAGGTTAAATTAATACGATGATCACTAACGCGCCCTTGTGGGAAGTTATACGTTCTAATACGCTCTGAACGGTCTCCGCTACCGACTAAACTCTTCCGTGTTTCCGCTTGCTCATTGTGCTGTTTTTGACGCTCTGCATCCATGATGCGCGCTTGCAGTACAGACATCGCTTGTGCTTTGTTTTTATGCTGTGATCGTTGATCCTGACATTCTACAACGGTTCCTGTTGGAATATGTGTTAAACGTACTGCGGAATCTGTTTTATTAACGTGCTGTCCACCTGCACCTGATGCGCGAAAAGTATCTACACGCAAATCAGATGATTTAATCTCAGGTGCTTCTATAGCATCTATCTCAGGCATTATCGCTACTGTTGCAGCAGAAGTATGTACACGCCCCTGTGACTCAGTCTCTGGCACTCGTTGCACACGATGCACGCCAGACTCAAATTTCAGTTTTGCATAAACATTTGTTCCCACAACACGACCTATGATTTCTTTAAAACCACCATGCTCTCCTTCGTTTTGACTCACAATTTCTACCCGCCAGCCTTTTGTTTCTGCATAGCGTGTGTACATGCGAAATAAGTCACCCGCAAAAATAGCGGCTTCATCCCCCCCTGTCCCTGCTCTCACTTCAATGAACGTATTGCTCGCATCATTCGGATCTTTTGGTAGCAATAATTTTTGCAGACTTAGCTCATAAGCGCTAAGTTTTTCTTTGGCATCCTGAATTTCTTCCTGAGCCATCTCCTTCATTTCAGGATCATCGAGCATTTCTTCTGCTGTTTCTTTATCTTCTAGCGTTTGTTTATACTTAGAATACTCATTAACAACAGGCTCTAACTGACTATATTCAACAGATAATTTTCGAAACTGAGTTTGATCATTAATGACATCAGGTTCTGAAAGCAGTGCCGCTATTTCTTCATAGCGTTCACTAAAGGTTTCAAGCTTTTGTTTTATAGAAGGTTTCACATTTATCCTTTTTATCGTATGAGCTATTTAAGGGGGGCATCTGAATGGTTACGAATTATGCTTAAATATCGCTGTTTAAACCCAATAGTTTAGTTGCGGCCTGCAATAACTCAATATCGCCACCATGCGCTGCTTTATTCATAGCACTTGTAGGCTCATGGGCTAATTTATTCGTTAATGTATGTGCTAAAAATTGCAAAGTATCTTCTGCCGACTTGCCATTGACTAACATTTTTTGCGCTTTATCCAAGGTTTCTTGTTTTATATCATTCGTTTTAGTGCGATATTTCTGAATTAACTTTACTTGGTCTTGTGCTTGTAACCACTGAGAAAAACTAATGACTTCCTCTGTCACCATCACCTCTGCTTTTTCGGCTGCGTGTTGACGAGATTTTAGATTTTCTTCGATAACCGAATGTAGATCATCGACTGTGTACAAATAAATATCATCAAGCTTGCCTACCTCTTCTTCAATATCACGAGGTACAGCAATATCTACCATAAAAATGGGTCGATGCTTGCGTGTTTTAAGTGCTTTCTCAACCGTACCTTTACCAATGATTGGCACAGGAGCCGCTGTAGACGAAATGACAATATCAGCTTCAGGCAAGTAGTTACCAATTTCTGCTAGACCTATACATTGCCCATCAAACTGTTTTGCTAACGTCGCCGCATTATCAATACTACGGTTAGCAATAATAATATGTTTAACGCCCGTCGAATGAATATGACGACCCACTAATTCAATTGTCTCTCCTGCTCCAATCAATAAAACAGTTTGCTCTTCTAGGTTACTAAATATTTGTTTTGCCAAATTAACCGCGGCAAAGGCAACGGAAACAGGATTTGAACCTATACTTGTTTGAGTCCGCACCTTTTTTGCTGTGGAAAAAGCAAACTGCATTAAGCGTTTTAAAGTACGCCCTGTGGCTTTATGATCAGAGGCTATTTTCAAGGCGGTTTTTAACTGCCCTAAAATTTGAGGTTCTCCTAAAACTAAAGAATCTAAACCACAAGCGACACGAAAAGTGTGACGAACCGCCTCTTCTTCAGTATGAATATATAAATAGGGGGACAAGCTCTCTTTCGTTAGTTGATGATATTCAGCTAGCCAGTTGATAATACCGTCTATTTGACTATCATTGTCTGTAGTAAAGTAAATTTCAGTGCGGTTGCACGTTGATAAAATCATCCCTTCTAATAAAACTTTATTGGCTTGAGTCAACGCATCAACAAGTGTTTCAGGCGAGAAAGCTACCTGCTCTCTTAGCGAAACAGGAGCTGTTTTGTGGTTGACACCAATAACGACAATAGACATAGAGGGGGGATTATTCCGCAATTACTTTGAGCGTGGATTCTCTGATACGCCGTATGATAATACAAGTCTAATCGATATTTAAGGGAAAAAAAGAGAGAGAACTTCTTTTAAAAAACTAATTAAAGTCTAATTTAGACGATTTTTAACCAATTAACTGTAAATTAGTCGGTTTCATTTGGAGAGACTATCCTTATTTTTCACTTTAGTTCATTTTATAGTCACCAAGTGACACAGCTTACTCCCCCAAAGAAATAGTAAGTACTTTGTTGTCTCTAAAATTTATCAAAATAATTATATTGAGTGTTTATGAATTTTAATAAAGCCCCCCTACTTTTATTACTATCCAGCCTTGTTGCCTGTTCAAATCATGGCTCGATATCCCTACTAGACCCAGCTCCTGCTAGACTAAATGATCCAGTCAGCCAACAATTCTATCATGTCATGGTTGGAGAAATGTATGGAGATGTAGGTGATGATAAACATGCGGTCGAGCATTATTTATCCGTTGCCATGGAAAATAATGACCCCGCCATTGCAAAACGTGCGACACAAATAGCGTCACGTTCAGGACAAAATAGCAAAGCCATTCAAGCGGCGAAACGCTGGCTAGTATTAGAACCCAAATCATTAGAAGCTCGCCAATACCTCGCCTTACTTATGTTACGCCAACAACAATACAAAAAGTCTGCAGAGCAATTACATAAAGTGCAAGTTGAGCTAGACAAACAAGCTAAAGATGGTGTTGAAATTATTGGTACATTACTCGCAACAGAAAGAAGCCCCAACGCTGTCTATCAAATGTACAAACACTACCAAACATTTGAATCTACTCGTCCAAAAGTACAATTAATCTTATCGTCCCTCGCTTTTAAAGCTCACCACTATAATGAAGCCTTAACCGCCATAAAGCCCGTGGCAGCAATATTGAAGGGAGAGTCAAAAGAACAGGCTTTATTACTACAAAGTAAAATTCTTTATAAACTAGACCGTGGCGATGAAGCAATGCAAGTGCTGTCTCCTTTAATGAAGTCGCATACAACGACTGATGTCGCTTTGTTAGAGTATGTACGTTTATTAGTATTAGATCAGCGCAATGAAGATGCTGCGACGGTACTCGCACGTTTAAGTAAAAAACATCCTGAAAATGCTGAAATAAGCAAAGCACTTATCGCTTTGTATTTAGATTTACGAGAATATAGTCAGGCTGAAAAACATTTGCCTATTTTATTTGGTTCTAACAAATACGAAGGTGTTGCGCATCACTTTCAAGCTGAAATATTTGAGTCGCGTAATGAGTTAGATTCAGCACTCAATGAATACACAAAAGTCAAAAATGGTGAGCTATACAATAGCGCACAAATTAGAATTCCCCAGTTATTAATGCAACAACACGGGCTAAAAATGGCGCGTGAATGGCTTCATCAGAAGGTAGCTACCTCAAAGATCGATATAATAAAATCTAAATTTTTGAGCATTGAGGCAACATTATTACTAGAGCAGTCAAATTATAACGAAGCGCTCTCTCTTTATAATGAAGCAGATGCATTAACGCCTAATAATATCGATATACTGTACAGTCGCGCCATCACACACCAAGGTCTTCATCAGATTAAAAAAGCAGAAGCAGACTTTCGTTTTGTACTCAAACAACGTCCTAATGATGTAAACACCTTAAACGCACTCGGATATATGTTAGCCAATGAAACCAATCGATTAGATGAGGCACAAGTCTTAATAAACAAAGCCTTAGCCTTACGCCCTAGTGATGCTATGCTCATTGATAGTCTTGGATGGTTGTATTTTAAGCGAGGAAAACTTAAACAGGCAGAGTTACATTTAAGAAAAGCTTATGATAGAAATAACGATCCTGAAATAGCAAGTCACTTGATTGAGGTTTTATCAAAAAAGGGGAATAACGAGGAAGCTCTCGAAATTTATAAAGAAATGATTGAACAATACCCTAATGATGATCAACTAAAACGAGTGAAACAAAAGATTATTGACTATAATCGAAGCTCATAAATGAAAAGTCATTACAATCATCAGGCGTATAAATGAAAGTTAACTATATTAAAACAAACAATAATGTGAATAAAACAGGGGCTATATTTTTATTTAGCGCAATTTTCTTGGCTGGCTGTGCAAGCCAACAAAGTAGCGTTAAATCTGTAGTAAAACCAAGACCATCAACAACGGTTTCTACTAAAGAAGCATCCTGGGCAAAGCGTCAAAAACAGATGCTAGGTATGAAGTCATGGAATTTAGATGGCAAAGTTGCCATGCGCTATAGAACAGATAATTGGAATTTTGGTGTTAATTGGGCGCAAACAGGCGCTAATAATGCTGTAATCAACATCAAAAATCCTTTTACTGGTGCAACCGTCGCTTTAATCACTCAGAACAACAATAAAGTTAGCTTAAAGTCATCTGATGGCAGAGTTTATCAAGACACTAATGCTGAAAAGCTATTAAAAAGACAAGCAGGGATCGAGCTACCTTTAAGTGGGCTGGTCTATTGGGCGCGTGGTATCATGGCTCCACAATATAAAAAAGGCTCTGTTGTACTTGATGCAGCAGGACGACCTACACAAATAACCCAAGAAAATTGGCTGATTAAATACCCTCGGTATGAAAATGCGTCTTATAACTCACTACCTAAAAAAATTGTTCTAACACGTAAGAAAAATGCTGTATACGTTAAAATGATTGCTAAAAAATGGCAAAGTAGATAAGTCGGAGGACATAATAAATGCAACAAAATTTTCAGATGGGTCTTTTTCGATATTAACAATGCAAAATATCAAAAAATAAATGCACAAAATATTAGATTTATAGTGTCTCCACTGATGACGCAATCAACCACCGTTTAATGGCATCATAAAAGACTGCGGTTGATGACATTGCATTATTTTTGACAATGCGGTTATATCAGTCTTATTCGCTATATTGTCATTCATCTTGGCATAGCGTTGTGCGGTATGTTTTAACGATGCTACCGCAGGGTATTTTTCACTTAGCCCCTTGTAACTTTTGTAAGCAGTATCAAAATACCTTAAAGCACTCTCTCGCTCTTTTTGTTGAAGATAAATACAAGCTAATGCCATATTAACTCTGGCATTCGCTCGTTCAATACGCCAATGACGATGATTAGGTGTTTTTTTCAATAACTGCTGATAAATTAATTCGGCTGGCTTGTAGTGCTTTTTTAGCAATAATATATTTGCCGTTTCCTCCAAAATAAAACGTGTTTCTATTTCATATTTTACCGTTTTTTCGCTTATTTCTAATGCTTGTAGAATAAGCTTTGCCTTATCTAATAAAGATTGTGACTCATCTAAATTACCTAAATGCATTTCACCATGCGCTCCCACAATATAGGTTATGGCTAAGGCATGTTGTTTGGATAAGGGCTGATTTTTATAAACTTGCTCCATTTCTATTCGCATTTCTGTATAGAGGCGTTGCATATTTTTTGTGTCATTTTTATACGCATATAGCTTTGCTATTTCACGTTTTATTGCATCACGTTTATTGTATATATCAAGATCATTATTCCCCTTGTCTAAAATATGACGATAGATCAGCAAGGCTTTATTATAAGTTTCAAGTGCCTCATCGAACTCACCAAGACTTAATACAAAAGGGCTTCCTGTCACTACCCCCAATTTACGATAAGTATCTGCTAGCATCTTACTCATTTCAATATCGTCAGGTGTTTTAGCCCTAAAAAACTCAAGTTGATGCACGGCTGATTCAATTAATACTTTTCTTGTTGCTGTTGTGTGTGGTAATTGCTCCAATAAATCATCTAAATTATTGAGTAAGTTTTGTGACATTTCTCGAATAAAATGACTTTTTTGCTCAGCCTTTTGTGTTTGCCAACTACTGACGCTTGCCGCGATGACAAGCATAGAAATAATGAGTACAGACAGCCACTGAAGCCAATTTCTTTGTAGGTTTTTTCTTGCGTGATAAGCAAAGCTATCGCCGACGGCTTTCACAGGAAGCTTATCTAAATATCGTCCAAGGTCATCGATTAATGTCTGTAGAGAAAGATAAGGTCGCCCCTTCTTTTTGTTGCTATCAACGGCGCTTAAAAATATTTGGCGCAGTTCATTATCATCAATATCTGCTGATATTTTCTTTATATCAGGTTGGGAATATTCCAATATGACGTGTGTATAAGGTGCTTTACCTGTTAATAGTTGAGCAAAAATAACACCTAAACTAAAAATATCATCCTGAACACAAGGATACTTTTGTTGATGCCGATTGACACTGGAATACTCAGGCGTAAATGAAAATGATTTTTTATGATTGTCCGCTGACTTTACTGCTAATAATGATTGCGCAATGCCAAAATCTAGTAATTTAAGCACTCCATCCTTTGTGACTAGGATATTACTTGGTTTTAAATCGCAATGAATGATACCGTGACCATGTGCAGACTGAACAATATGGCACAAACTAAGAAATAAAATAATAAGTTGATTTATTGATTTATTTGAATTTTTTTTGACATATTGATCAAGAGGAAGACCATCAATATGCTCCATCACTAAATAAGGAAAGCCCTCTTCCAATGTGCCTGCATCAAATAATGATACTATATTCGGGTGATCTAAATCGGCAAGAATTTGTCGCTCTTTAAAAAAAGATTCATTATCAAAACTTTTAAATTCAACCACCTTAAAAGCAACACTCTGTTCGTATTCCCCATCCGCACGATGAGCAAGATAAACGCGCCCCATTCCCCCTTGTCCAATCAAATAATCCACTTGCCAAGCGCCGACACGCCGACCACTTAAATCAGGACATACCGAGGAGAAAGTGTCATCTATTT
>CAZQTJ010000002.1:12655-19729 GCA_964596035.1 uncultured Cocleimonas sp.
TTGGCTCTTTCTTCGCCAAAACTAGATAAATCGGCATATAAAATTTCATCAAGCCTAGACGGTTTCTTTCGCTCGAAAAGAGGCTTTAAAGAAGAATATGCTGTTGGATGATACGCAAATCGCGTAAGCCATAAAATATCGCCGATAAGAATATGATTTAAGCTTCCAATAACGGACTTAAAAAAAGCGCCCTTATCTTCAACTAAACTATCGTTTGATAATTCCGATGCTGCTGTTAATAACCGTTGATTCATTAACTGATTGTACTTTGCCATTAAAATCAGCTGTGATTTTTCACTCATGATATTTTCACACTCTATTCGCTCATTTCCCGATAAAGCCACGCTTTCGCTAATGCCCACTTACGCTTAATGGTAGCGGGAGAAATATTTAACACGTCTGATATTTCCAGATTAGTCATGCCAGAGAAAAAACGTAATTCCACGATACGCACTTGTGTAGGGTCTCGTTGTTCCAGCTTGCTCAAGGCATCATCAAGCTGTATTACATCAATATTTTCTTGATTATCCGCTTCTGCCAACTCCTCTTTTAAGGTTAGCAACACATCCGAGCCACCTCGTTTTTGTGCATTACGCTCACGCGAGTAATCAACCAATATTTGGCGCATACAACGGCTGGATATTGCTAAAAAATGATGACGGTCAGCAACTTTTAAGCTGTTACCTTTAAGGAGTTTGAGATAGGTCTCATTAACTAGAACAGTGGGGGTGATTGTATGACCAATTCGTTCTTTAAACATATGACGAGCGGCTAGACGTTTCAACTCAGGGTAAATTGTTGGTGTTAGTTCTGCCGTTTTAAACTCATCAAGATTAGAATCATTTACAGTATTTTTCAGTATTGTTGGCATATCACGACGTCCTTAATCTAGATAAGAATAGATATTCTAGACAGTAATAGCATGTATTTTTGTGATATTCCTCACAAAGCACCTAAACGTGCAAATATAGTACAATTTTAATTATTCAGTAATACCTCTGCAAAACGTTTCCCTAATACTAACTGTCCTTTCGTATCAAAATGAACTTTATCGCTAGTCTTACTTAAATCATCAGTAGATATTAAGTGAATAAAAGGTGATGTCGTTGAAATATGTTCTTGCGCAAGCCTTACCTCCGAGACAGCAGGACGAAATGCTGCGGGGATGCTAATACGTGCCAATGCAACAGGAAGTTTGTTATTTTTAAAATCTGTTTGCAGCATTTTAATAAACGTCCGCAAGCCTTTTTCATAATTGTCCGCAAGTTCTTTTGACTTAGTATCTCGCTCGCCATGCATCCAAAGCACACCATCAATTTTTGGTATAACGCCGCCATTGGCTTTTTTGACTTGCTTTACTAAGGTGTCGTAGTGCTTGCCTCTATCCTTAGATATCCAATCTTTCATTAAAGACCCTCCTGGTGCAAATTTAATTAAATGCAGCAGTGATTTGGGATGTTTTTTAGAAAATGTTTGGGCAAAAGATACTTCTGGACCAAATTTATTTAATGTAGACAAAGAAGCTAGTTTGCCATGCACATATAATTTCACATGGTTACCTAAAGTCTTTTGCTGTTCATCTAATTCATTGACAAGCCCTTGACCTGTCATATTCGACTGACCTAATAAAAGATAGGTGTATAGCTTATTGCTTGTATTTTCAGCCATAATTGACGAAGAAAAGGACAGTAAAAATACTGTAACAAGAGAATATATTATATTTTTCAACATGAAGCCTTTGTTTTAATTATTAAAGGTGGTTTTTTCAATCAGATAATTAATCTATAAGAAGTTACCAATAATAGAGCTATCGCTATGTTTTTTAGTTCCTTTTTTTAATACTTAATTTATTAAGCTATTATCCCCACGGATTAATAAGGAGCTTAAAATAGAGTTTTAGGGCTCAGGATTTACCTTTCCATTGATAGACAGATTTTTTTTCAGTCTCATTAGACGTCGTTTTTTCAGCTATTTTTTGATTTTGCGGGTCTCTTTTATTAACATCTACTCGATATTTAAGCTGTAGTCCTTGTAGGAAATTTCTCAATATCTGATCTTTGCATTCACGATAGTGTTTATGTCCAGGCTTGCGGAAAAACGCACTTAACTCATGCTTACTCATTTTGAAGTTAGCGAGTAATAATATATCGAGAACATCTTCTGCTTGTAGGCTTAATGCAATTTTCAGCTTCATAAAAATATTATTATTATTCAGCTTTTTTTCAGGTATTGGTAATGGACCTTCTTTTTTTCCACGTTTCTTAATGATAAATCCGTTGAGAAAACTAGCCAGATTGACATCAATTAAAGCTTTATAGTCAGGATCATCATCCCTTTTTAGCCAATTACTGACTTCTTCTCGTGTCACTGTTTTTCCCGATAAACCAAAGGTCTCAATCATTCTCTTATCGTTTAAATTAAACGTGTAGCGAATGCGGCGCAATACATCATTATTCGTCATGTTTATTATTCCTCTGGGCGCATATGCGGGAATAAAATCACATCACGAATTGATGGTGCATCGGTAAATAGCATGACTAAACGATCAATACCGATACCCTCGCCTGCTGTTGGTGGTAAGCCATATTCAAGCGCGCGAATATAGTCCTCATCATAATGCATGGCTTCATCATCGCCCGCATCTTTTTCTGCAACTTGCTGTTTAAACCGTTCTGCTTGATCTTCTGCATCATTTAACTCAGAGAAACCATTGGCAATTTCACGCCCTCCAACAAAAAATTCAAAACGATCAGTGATAAAAGGATTGTCATCATTACGTCGTGCAAGTGGTGATACTTCTGCGGGATATTCAGTAATAAACGTTGGATCCATCAAGCGATGCTCAACTGTTTTTTCAAATATTTCGATTTGGACTTTACCAAGCCCCCAATAATCTTCCAATTTTATATCGAGGGACTCTGCCAGTTTTTGAGCGCGATACTCTATATCGAGGTCCGCTTCGGTTACATCGGGATTAAAATGCAAAATAGATTCTTTTATCGACATGCGCGCAAAGGGTTTACCAAAGTCATAGGTATCTCCTTGATAAGTAACCTCTGTTGAGCCAAGTAAATCGGTTGCAATACCTTTCATTAAAGCTTCGGTAATATCAATAAGATCATGATAAGTCGCATACGCTTGATAGAATTCGATCATTGTAAATTCAGGATTATGACGTGTCGATAAACCTTCATTACGGAAATTACGGTTAATTTCAAATACACGTTCAAAGCCACCGACAACAAGGCGCTTCAAATATAACTCAGGTGCAATACGCATATACATATCGATACCCAAGGCATTGTGATGCGTTTCAAACGGACGAGCCGTTGCGCCACCAGGAATGACTTGAAGCATGGGGGTCTCTACTTCCATATAATCTCTGTCTAAAAAGAAGTTACGGATATAAGACACGATTTTCGAGCGCATCTTAAAAGTATCACGTGTTTCTTCACTCATGATTAAATCAAGATAACGCTGACGATAGCGTTGCTCATGATCGGTTAAACCATGAAATTTTTCAGGCAGAGGGCGCAACGATTTAGTCAGCAACTGCAAACTATCTAACTTAATGGATAACTCACCTTTGTTTGTTTTAAATAACTTACCTGTTCCACCAACAATATCGCCAATATCCCAAGCTTTAAAAGCATCGTAAACCTCATCACCTAATAAATTCTTTTGTACATATAATTGGATACGACCAGACATATCAGAGATAGTAATAAAACTTGCTTTTCCCATCACACGTTTAAGCATGATGCGACCAGCAACGCTTGCGGTCACTTCATTTTCTTCGAACCATGCTTTATCATTTTCGCTGTATTTATCATACAGTTTTTTTGCGTAATCTTTACGATCAAATTGATTCGGAAAGGCAACGCCTTTCTCTCTTATTGCGGCTAATTTCTCGCGGCGTAGGGTAATTAATTGGTTTTCATTTTGGACTTCTTCGGTGTTATTTTCTTCGCTCATAATCCTGCTTTCTCCAACAACTTCTGCAAATAACCATTATTTGCGAATTTGTTTGCTAACTATTATAAACCAGCCTTTAAACTGGCTACTATAAATTGGTCTAACGCACCATCTAATACTGCTTGGGTATTACCTGTTTCGACTCCAGTGCGTAAATCTTTTATGCGTGAGGCATCTAAAACATAAGATCGAATTTGACTGCCCCAACCAATATCTGACTTACTATCTTCTAGCTCTTTTGTTTCTGCGTTACGTTTTTGAATTTCAAGCTCATACAGTTTTGACTTCAACTGCTTCATCGCAGAGGCTTTATTTTGGTGTTGTGAACGACCATTTTGACATTGTACAACAGCATTCGTGGGTAAATGTGTAATACGAACCGCTGATTCTGTTTTGTTTACATGCTGTCCACCAGCGCCTGACGCACGATAAACATCAATACGTAAATCAGAGGGGTCTATATCAATTTCAATATCATCATCTACTTCGGGGGATACAAAGACAGCACAAAAAGAAGTATGACGGCGACCACCTGAGTCAAACGGAGACTTACGCACCAAACGATGTACGCCAATCTCAGTACGTAACCAACCAAACGCATAATCACCTGAAAACTTCACCGCTGCCGACTTAATACCCGCAACATCACCAGAAGAGACTTCCATTAACTCAACATCAAAGCCTTTTTGCTCTCCCCAACGTAAGAACATACGCAAAACCATCTCCGCCCAGTCTTGAGCTTCCGTTCCACCTGAGCCAGATTGAATATCCAAAAATGCATTGTTTGGATCCATCTCACCAGAAAACATGCGTTGATATTCAAGGCGTTCAACCGATGCTTTATATTGATCAACATCACTAATCACCAAGTCAACCGCAGACTGGTCATTTTCCATTTCTGCCATTTCTAACAACTCATAAGCATCCGACAAACCAGTTTCTAGTGCATCTACGCCATTGACTATATTTTCTAGTGAGGTGCGTAATTTAGAAAATTGCTGCGCTTTTTCAGGATTATTCCATACATCGGGGTCTTCTAGTTCTCTAACCGTTTCTTCAAGTTGCTCTTTCTTTTCATCATAGTCAAAGATGCCCCCTTAACGCGGTAGCGCGTGTTTGTAAATCTTTGATTAAGGTGTAAACAGGATTTAATTCCATAGTCTTCTGCGTATCAAGATAAAGCCCACAATCATACAGGATAGGCTTCGGATGATGTAGTGATAGATTTGATTAATTCATCGAGAATTAAGCTTTCGCATTTTTTATTCGCCACGCGACATCAACCGCCTGACGATTTTCAACGACATCATGGACTCTAAATATATTAACGCCTGCCATAACGCCCAATGTGCTCGTGGCACTTGTGGCTACGGCTAGTTTAGATGAGCTTTCTTGTTGGCAAATTTCACTAAGAAACCGTTTTCTACTCGTGCCTAGTAGCACTTGGTAGCCTAGCGTTGTTATTGATGCTAGTTGCGACATCAATGCAAGGTTATGCTCAAAGGTTTTACCAAAACCAATCCCAGGATCAAGAATAATGTTAGATGGTTTGATACCGACCGAAAGTGCAACATCTGCTCTTTGCTGTAAGTAGTTTTTTACGTCATCAACAACATTTTTATAGGAGGGATTATTTTGCATCGTGGCTGAGATGCCTTGGCGATGCATTAAAATAATGGGGACTTGTTTCGATGCTGCTAGTGCTAGCATCTCTGAGGAATCCTCCCCTGCGGATACATCATTAATCCAATTAGCACCTGCTTCTAAAGCTGCTTTAGCCACTGTTGAATTAGTCGTGTCGATGCTAAGCAAAATATTTTCATCAATATTTTCTCTTAAACATTCAATAACAGGTACAACACGCTTAATTTGCTCTTCTTCACTCACGACATCGGCACCTGGGCGTGTAGACTCACCTCCAATATCAATCATATTCGCGCCCTCTTTAATCATCTTCAAAGCATGATTGAGTGCAAGCTCAGGTGTGCCGTATTGCCCACCATCGGAGAAACTATCTGGGGTTACATTTAGTATTCCCATTATTAGTGGGGGGTTATTTTGCATCTTTTTCTTCAATATAAGTTTTAATAGCTTGTGAACATTCAGTTACCAAAGCAGGCCCTTGATAAATGAGAGCAGAGTAGACTTGCACTAACTTCGCACCTGCTTTGATCTTATCTACCGCATCTTCGCCAGAAGCTATCCCCCCTACGCCAATAATAGGAATTTTATCCCCTAATAGGGCTGCAAATTGCGAAATAATAGTCGTGGATAATTCACGTACTGGCTCACCACTCAAACCACCTGCTTCATCACCGTGTTGCAAGCCTTTAACTGCATCGCGCGACAATGTGGTATTCGTTGCAATTAAACCGTCTATATCATTTTTTAGTAGTGTTGCTGCAATAAAAGCGACTTCCTCTTCACTTAAATCAGGTGCTACTTTTACAGCCAATGGAACATATTTATTTTGCTCATACGATAAGCGTAACTGCTCTTTTTTCAAAGTGGCTAATAGATTATTTAATTCATCACCGTACTGTAAATCGCGTAAACCAGGAGTGTTAGGGGAAGAGATATTTATCGTAATATAATCTGCTAACGCATAAGACTCACGCAAACAAATCAAATAATCATCGACGGCGTTTTCCACCTTAGTATCAAAGTTTTTACCGATATTGATACCAATAATTCCCATGTGACCTGCATCTCGCACTTTGTGAACTTGCTGAAGAAGGTGGTGAATACCTAAGTTATTAAACCCCATGCGATTAATGATGGCATTCGCTTTGGGCAAACGAAATAAGCGTGGTAGTGGGTTGCCAGACTGGGGGCGTGGAGTGATCGTACCTATTTCAACAAAGCCAAAACCTAATTGAGATAATGCTTCTAAATAATCACCGTTTTTATCTAAACCTGCTGCCAAACCCACCTGATTGGGAAACTGTATTCCCATTACTTCTGTTGTTTTACAGTCTATCTTTTTAGTCGATAGACTGAGCAAGCCAATTTTGGAGGCAGTTTTCAGACCCTTTAATGTTAAACGATGGGCTTTTTCTGCGGAAATAAGAAATAAGAGAGGACGTAATAATTTATAAG
>CAZQTJ010000003.1:0-10459 GCA_964596035.1 uncultured Cocleimonas sp.
TTTACTGCGTTTATCGAAAGACAATTTCATGGCACTCATCGTTACGCCTAGCTTACGCACAGTATCCCCTGATATTGCACAAGTAATGGCGAAAAATGGCGCACAAATTATTGATGTACGCAATGAAAGTGAGCATCAACTATGTGCTATTCCCAACTCAACGTTACTGCCATTACCTGAGCTATCTCACCACCTTAATCATTTTGATAAAGAAACAGAATATTTAATTTTATGTGCTGTCGGTTTGCGCGCTTCTGTAGCGGCATTATTACTTGGTCAGCACAATATTAAAGCAACCGTCATAGAGCACGGTCTTAAAAACTGGACATTTGAAGAGGAAACAACAATGGATTTAGAACTAATATTATTTGATTTTTGCCCCTTTGCGCAACGTATCGTTATTTCATTAAAGCACAGCCAAGTGCCGTATCGCCTAACGTATCTCGACCCTAATAATTTACCTGACTGGTTTGCCGAGGTATCACCCTTTGGAAAAGTACCTATTTTAAGAGTGAATAAGGAAACGACTATTTTTGAATCATCGGTCATTAATGAGCTAGTTGCTTCCATCTCTCAGAAAAAAATGCTACCAGAAAATCTGATTGAAATGAGTCTGTGTCGCAGTTGGATTGAATTTGGCTCAACCTTACTAAGTCAGCTCACAGGAATGATTGCATCAGCCGATAAAGACAGCTTTGATCATCTTCATAATAGCTTTATTAAAAATTTACAGCTCTTAGAGCAACAAGTAGCACCCAATAGCACCTATTTTATGGGAGATTCATTTACTTTAGTGGATTCAACCTATGCTCCCCTGTTTATGCGAATGATGTATTTAAATAAATCCATCAACTTATATCTTGAAACAGACTTTCCACACATTACCCACTGGGCGAAAAGTATCACTCAACTAGATGTCGTCACACAATCTATACCGCGCTCGTTTAATGATATTTATGCCGAATTTATTCAACGCAGAGGAGAGCATGGCTACCTGCTTAATACGCTCACTCGTAATAACACCAAACTAAGCGCTAGAGCGGCTTAAAATCTGAACCCATGAGTCCGTGGCTTAAATCTATTGTTTCACACGATTAAACTGTAGATTGATGCTAAGGAATGAAGCCCAACATAACAAAGCTTGTTGAGCTTCGTTCCCTCAGCACTAAGCGACAGAGTTTTATGCGTATGAAACTAAATCTCATTTTTGATTCATCAGCAACTCACTCCTCCCCCTTCTCTTCTAATAAACGCATAAATGCGCCTGTCTGCCCATTAAATAGCAAGAAACTGGCTGTCTTACTCTTTTGCTTAATGTAAGAAAGTGCGATCAAACGCTTGTCGGCACTTTGTACTAAAAATCGTGATTGTTTTCTCATTGCGTCATGGGCTAATGCTTTCTGGGTTTTTCCGCTACGAACATTGATCGTCATTAATTCTGAGTCAGCCCCCTTACTTTTATAAATCACCCATTGATTATTCGCACTAAATACCGCGTCGCTCTGATAGGCAGGGTAATCTTTAAAGCTTGCGGTTTTTCTATCGAATAGTGTTACTTTATTATGAAAGCTGAGTACAATTTTTTGCCCCTTTTGACTAAATTGAATGCGGTTTGATGGGCTTTGATTTTGTCCTGTGGGGTTCTTGTAGCGGTGGTTTAGCAAGAAAGTGGCTTGCAGTTCTTTTTTAGCATAAAGGTCGTAAATATGTAGCGTGGAGCCTGCGCGCCCTTTTTCATCTCTACTATGTCGTGTATAAGCTATCAGACGGTTGTTTACGCTAAACGCGATTGCTTCGATGGGATTTTTCGCGTCTCGTGATGCGGGTAAAGGAAGCTGATTGATGATTTTCCCTGAGCCTGTATGCATCATAAACAGGGTTATTTTTCCTGCTTTGCTGTAGGGAATAGCAATAAGGCTACCATTGGTGTTTTGCGCCATTAAATGCCGTTTATAAATGGCTTGATAACCACGCGGATGCGCTAAAGTACGCAATACTTTACCTGTGCCGTTGTGTATCACTGAAAGCCCTTTAACACCTAGATAGAGTAGCTTAAAACCATCGGGGGTTGCGCCTATCATTAATGCTTTTGGGGGGAGTTTTATATCAATTTTGCGTAATACTTTCCCTGTGCGAGTGTCTATCGCGGTTATTGTATTGGCTTGTGGATTGGTATAAATCAACTGCGTTGCTGCTTTGTTAAAGGTGATATTATCAGCGTAAAATAAAGGAGCTGCCGAAGCGCTATTGATTAGACCGATCAAAAATATAAAAATTAAACGAATCATTTTTTATTAACCATTTTAATAGATTGAATTTATCCAACGATACCGAAGGAATTAATGTAATGAAAGGGACAAGTAGGTGAACACAATAAATCTAACATTTTTCGCGTTTATTTTCCGATCTTCTGCGTTGTTGTCAGCGCCCTATAGCTCGGGCTATAGGACGCTAACAACGCCTTGAATATCAAAAAATATCCATCAAAAATTTTGTTAGATTTATTATGTCCACCTACTTAATTCAAGAAGAAGCAACAGGTTGTGCGATTGCTAGTGCTGCCAATATTGCGGGCTTGTCGTATAAAGAATCGCAAAAAGTGGCGAATGCTTTGGGTATCTTTGCAGCGGATAGCTCACTGTGGTCTGATACAACATCTATTAGAACGTTACTGAATAAGCTGGGTTTTAGTACAGGTGAACAAATTGATTTTAAACAGTGGGATTTATTGCCTGACTGCGCTTTAATATCCGTCAACTGGCATATCGAAGCAGATAAACCTTACTGGCATTGGGCGACATTTGTTAGGAAGGATAATCAGGCGTATGTGCTCGATTCAAATGCTGTTTATCAAGGTCAGGCTATTACAGATTTAAGCCACATTAAGCCGAAATGGTTTATTCCTGTTTCTCCCCGCCGACAAGGAAATTTATAATGGATATTCAGTGGATTATTGCCTACCTTAGTTTAGGTGCGGTTGTTGGCTTTTTTGCGGGTTTGTTTGGTATTGGCGGTGGCGGTATTATGGTGCCTGTATTAACCACTTTTTTTGTGATGCAAGGCTTGCCTTCTGAACATATTGTCCACTCTGCTTTAGCGACTTCTATGGCGGCGATTATTACTACCTCCGTTTCCAGTCTTAAAGCCCATCATAAACGAGGCGCGGTTAATTGGTCGGTTGTAAAAGGTATGAGTATTGGGATTTTATTAGGAACCTTTGCGGCTACTTTTTTAGCATCTTATCTTTCGTCTTTAGTGCTGGCTATTTTCTTTGTTATTTTCATGTTTTATGTCGCCTCACAAATGCTGTTAAATAAAAAACCCAATGCTAGACGCGCATTGCCGAACACCTTGGGACTTTCTGCGGTAGGCAGTGGTATTGGTGCTATTTCTGCTTTAGTTGCCATTGGCGGCGGGACACTCACCGTGCCTTTTTTAACGTGGTGCAATCTCAAAATTCAACACGCTATTGGTACCTCTGCGGCAATCGGCTTGCCTATCGCGCTTGCGGGTACATTCGGGTATTTTATTAGCGGATTAAATGCAGAGGGAATGCCTGATTATTCATTGGGCTATATTTATTTACCTGCTGTTATTCTTATCTCTGTGGTTAGTTTTTTGACCGCTCCTTTAGGAGTAAAATTAGCGCACAGTTTGCCTGTTAGCGTTTTAAAGAAGCTGTTTGCGGGTTTATTGCTGTTACTGGCTATTAAGATGTTGCATACGGTTGTTGTTAGTTAAGGGACTGGCTGCTTGTCTTAAATCGCCAGCCACCTATTTACAATTCAAAAAACCAACGTTAAGACGGTTCAGTTCGCTGCTGCTGACGAATTGCTTCTAAAATATCTTTAGCGGAGTCTGAGCTGCTTGCAACATTGTCCTTATCCTCCAGATAATCATCCACTTGCTGCATCGCGTCCATTTGATCGGTAAATTGTTGTTGGCGTTGCTTAATTCTATCTAAAGAGCTTTGCATATCACCAAATCGGGACTGTGTACTGCCGCTATTTATTGATAACTTACGCTGTGCAGATTGCAGATTATCAGTGGATTTAAGCATATGATATTCACTTCGGTACGACTCAAGACGGTTTACCATTTTCTTCAAGTTTTGCTGTAAGCCTGTCGCATGTTCTGTGAGTTGTTGATAATGTTGCTCCTGACGTTTAAGTGTTGGCTCGCTTTCTGCAATTAATTCGGCAACACCTAAAGCTTCTGTTTCATTATTTGCTTGCAAAAGTTGTGCTACTTTTGCCTCTCTCGATGCCGACACTTTAAGCAGACTATCCAACTCACGTTTTATACGCGCTTTCTCTGCCAAAATAGAGGCTAATTGCGTTTTTGAGTGATTAATATTTTCTTCACACTCATAGATTTCTTGAGCAAAAATACGTAGTCCTTGTGTATCGACCACTACTTCTGCACTTTCTCTTAATCCACCACGAAAGGCGGTTGCTAATTTTTGCATGATTCCCATAACTCTGTCCTTATTCTGCGTATTCTTGGATGATTTTATTTGTTTTAGCGGCGGATATTTGATTGCTTATTTTCTGGCTTTCAAAATCATCGCGCACTGTTTTAGACATCATAATGGTTGAGCTAACGATAAAAATTGCGTTAAGCGCAAGATAGCCTTTCAGCATTAAATCGCCGTTCATAAAAATAATAACCGCAGCCATTGCGACTAAAGAGAGTACGAATGATAGTTTTACAAAAAGAGTCCAGCCTTTAGAGCTTGCTTGGGTGTCTAGTGTTTGCATGATGATTTCCTCGCATTATTAATAGGGTGAACAACACATCATTGATAGGGATGCTTTCAACTGCTTGGGGTAAACATATTGCGTTGTTGAAACTAACTATGCGGAAAAGAATATTGAGATACAACCTTACTAGAAAAAGTTGCAAAGAACAGGTCTTAAGGTATTAAAAAATGATACTTTATGATTTTCTTAAATGACGAAACATTTCATAATGCCAATTTCTTACGGCGAGTACCGATGTATAACCTTTACGTTTGCTCAGAGGCAATGCGTTATCATCTTTGGTCATTTCATCAAACTCGCGTGCTAGTTGCTTGAGTTTACGACGAAATATGATATTGGATTCCTCAGATAACATACCGTTTAATACGATCAACTGTTCTTGTGGTTGATCAAAGCGGGTATTGAAAAAATCAGATTCAATATTGTTTTGGAAAAACTTATGCAGAGGGCCATTTTGTCGCCACTTGAAATTTGGCGAAACCCTTACTTTTATGTTGTTGTAAGGCAATAAATCAATAATTTTCATACGATCTAAACGCGCCAATATTTGAATACAACGCGCCTCTGATACATTATAAAACTGTAAAATATCGTTAAGCGTCCAGTGATGAATCACACAAACCGTGACCAGTAGCATCTCTACATCTGCAATAAGTGCTTTTTCATCATCCTCGGTGAGTTCTGTTATCGGCTGGCTAAAATCACTATTAGCTTGCTGCACAAGGTCGGAAATCTCAATGTCCAGCATCTGACAAATAGTGTCCAAACGCTGTAGTGTTATTGTATTTTGTGCAAACATCCGTTTGATACTGGCTTCGGATAATTGCAAGTAATCCGCTACCTCTGCGTAAGTTTTACCGTGTAGTTTTAGGGTCTTTTTTAATGTCTCGATGATGAGCGTGGTTTGCGCCATAAATTTATTATTTCTATTTTAAAGACAGTAGCGCACTAACGCTGGCTACTCTCTGTTTTAGCTGCTCAATGGCTTGTTCCGCCCCATCAATCTCTTCTGCCAATTTAATCACGCCTAATGTGCCGTCTTGAACACTGTTAAGTAATAATTGTAGTGTATTATCAGGCTCAGGAGTGGCTTCTTCTATCTCGCTAAGATGTATTTCGATTCGTTGCAAGTCGCCATAGGCGCTTACTCTTGCAAAGAAGTCTTTATCGGACTTTTCCACAATCAGCTTTATCGTCGCTAATGATGCTTTTAACTCGCTGATAATTTCTTTTGCGGTGCTGTTTGGGGTGGTTGTTGCACTAGGATTCGCAATAGGATTTTTAGTTACTGTCACTTCCTTATTGCTTGCGATTATTTGAGGTGATGATCTATTTTCTGTCGCGGATAAGCCTTTCGTTCTAGCGAATATTTGCAGTACCTCGCCATGCAATATTTGCAAATATTCTTCCGCACGGTCACCTTGTACCCACAACATTAAGGTTTGTGTATCATAATCGACTGTCCAACAGGCTTTAGCATCCGAAGTTTCATGTTTAAGAATGACACCATAACGCCAGACTAATTCTTCATCTTGCACATTTTGCGCAATATCATCATGTAATATGCAGATGATATTCGGCATAAGGCTACGCGGTAGGAAGTTATCAAAGATAAATTTCACGCGTATTTTTGCATCATCCTTATTAAAGTAGCCATCTAAATTTGGCTGTTCTTTTGGGAATCTATCGGGAAGAACGTAGAAGCTTCCTGCGATGGGTAATTGGTAGCGAAGTTTAAACTGCTTTATTACATCACTAACAAAACGGCATTTTTCTTTAGGGTATGTTAGTGTCTCACCCTGCTCATCGACCGCTGTTTGTGCCTGCAAAATAGCCACGGCATCGGCATGTCTTAATACACCTTTTTGCTGTGTAATTTTATCGGAATACAACAAGGCATAGATGCCAGAAGTTAGCCAATAGGGATTGATGACATACGCCTCCGTCCATTCTAAAGCAGAGAAATGGATAATCTCACCTAGGTCATCTAATAACGATAAAAAGGCTGTTTTACTCAAACCATCATTATCCACTTGATAGGCTTCCCATAGATCATCAAATGCTTCTTGATCGATAAACGCATGGTCACGCACTAGCGCTTTAATTTTGTTGAATACTGAGTCTTGATTTTTGCTCAGCGTTATTTTATGCGTTGCCACTGCTTTTAGCTGTGCAATTAAAGATTGAGTAAATTGATCAAAAGCCTGTTCATTTTCGGTTGTTTTGGCGGTGCAAGATAAGGTGTGAAAACCAATAATATTGGGATATTTTTTGGCTAATATTTCCCTATCTAAATGAACTTTTGTTTTATCTACTTTATTTGCCACTAGCAACACTTTGGCGCTATTTGCAAACGCTTTTATATGTTCTAGCCAGTATTTCGCTTGCTCGTTTGCTGTTTGATTTTCGGATGCTGCATCAACGACGATAATATAAACACAACGCTCACGTAGGAATATTTGATGCGTTGAATGCGCCATTAGTTTTCCGCCAAAATCCCAAATATTGGCTGTAATAGCGGAGTCTGGTATTGACCATTTCGTCATATCAATACCTGATGTCACGCCCTCTTTAACTTCAACGATAGGCTCTCCTTTAAGCTTGCGAATTAAAGAGGTTTTACCTGTTGCGGTATTGCCAAGAACCATAAGGCGCACAAGATTTAACGGTTTTACGTCTTCAACTTCAGTATTTTGTTGTTTTTCTTGATGATTCTGCATTGTATTTCCTTTTTAGAGTCTTTATCCGTCTTAATCTACTCAGCAATCTACTCGCCAATATACATCCATCATAGGGTCAAAAGTGCTTACTTTGCCTTCTGAGGTTTCAATGTCATTTGGGATTGCTGTTTTATGATCTAATCGACTCAGCGTCATGCGTTGCTCATTAACGGGCAGACGATAGAATGCAGGGCCATTAAGTGATAAGAAACTTTCTAGTTTATCTAAGGCATTTTCCGCTTCAAATACCTGTGTGACGACGGCTATTGCATTAGCCACATTAAAGATGCCTGCACAACCACAGCTACTTTCTTTTGCATGTGTTAAATGTGGCGCGGAGTCTGTCCCCATAAAAAAGCGACTATCGCCACTGGTCGCGGCGGCTTTTAGCGCGAGTCGATGATGTTCGCGCTTTGCTACAGGTAGACAATAGTAATGGGGCTTTATTCCGCCAACTAACATGGCATTTCTATTAATGACGAGGTGGTGCGGGGTAATGGTTGCGGCGGTATTTTTATCACAAGACAGCACATAATCCACGCCCTCTTTTGTGGTGAGGTGCTCAAAGACAATGCGCAGTTTAGGGAAGCGTTGGCGGATAGGAGTTAATTTTGTATCAATAAACACCGCTTCTCGATCAAAAATATCAATATCAGCATCGACCACTTCGCCATGTACTAAAAATGGCATACCAATGTCTTCCATGACGGCTAGTACAGGGTAAATTTTTTCTAGGTCTTTCACGCCAGCATCTGAGTTTGTTGTTGCTCCTGCGGGGTATAGTTTGACGGCTGTTATAGCGCCACTTATAAAACCTGCACGCACCTCTTCAGGGTCAGTTTTTTCTGTCATGTACAGCACCATTAACGGCGTAAACTCATGATGATCAGGAAGATAAGAAAGGATTTCTTGACGGTATTTATTGGCATCAGCCGTTGTTATCACAGGTGATGGTAAATTAGGCATGATGATCGCGCGGGAGAAGTGCTGACTGCTAAAGGGTAAAACCTTTGCTAACATTTCGCCTGAGCGCAGGTGTAAATGCCAATCATCTGGCATTGCGATATTAAGGGTGGTTGACATTAGAGAGACTCCATTGCCTGAATTTTGTTGGAGCGGTATTTAAAACCGCAAAAGGGAAGTAAGTGATTTTTTTGCTGGAACAATAAGTTACCTGACTCTATCGAGAGTAACAAAAGCATAGGGATAGTGATTTTTCTCATCGGCTGAATACGCTAAGCGTTCAACTTCATGCCATTTATATTGCGTATAATCGGGAAAGTAGGTATCGCCTTCTAATTCCGCATCAATCATGGTCAAATAAAGTCGATCGGCTTTATCAAGAAAGCTTTTATAAAGGTGTGAGCCACCCGTAATAAACACTTCTTGACTGTCGCTAGATTTTTCTTTGGCGACAGCTAAGGCTTCATCAAGAGAGGTGACGACTTCACAGCCTTTTATCTTTAGTTCGGAGTTTCGTGTAACAACTAAATTTAAACGACCAGGTAATGGTCGTCCTATTGACTCATAGGTTTTTCGTCCCATTAAAATAGGGCTTCCCATGGTTGTTTTTTTGAAAAAAGCTAAGTCAGCAGGTAGATGCCATGGCATTTTTTGGTCTTTACCAATAACCCGATGATGCGCCATTGCGGCAATCATTGATATTTTCATGGCTTACTACTCAGGCTAGGCGCTATTTAACAACGCGTAACGTCGGTTTTTTACGTGGTGGGGGTGTATTGTCATTGGGTGGCGGAGCATCTTCAGGCTCAAATGCCATACCTTCACCATTTTCCGCAGCGTAGATGCCTATAATGGTATGCATGGGCGCATAAATATTATAGGGTTTACCGCCAAAGCGCGCACTAAACATAATGCACTCGTCATCAATGACAAGCTCTTGTACTGCCGATGGATTTACATTGAGAATTATTTTACCTTCATCAACATATTGCTGAGGCACCATTACATTCTCATCGAGTGCATTGATAACAACGTGAGGTGTCACGTTATTATCCATTATCCATTCGTAGATGGCTTTAACCAAATAGGGACGGTTTGATGTCATCATGGTCTTATTGCTTTCTCCGCATCTGATAGTGCGTTTTGGAACATTTCACGAGAAAAAACACGATCCATATAATCCATTACTGGTTTTGCTTCTGAGGCAGGAAGGTCAATTCTGTAACGTGGTAAACGCCATAAAATAGGAGCAATGGTGCAATCAACAAGTGAAAAATCATTGCTTAAGAAGTATGGCTTTATTTCAAATACTTCTGCCGCTGAAATAACACTATCGCGCAATAGATCACGCGCTTTATTCACACGCTCTTCTTCACCACTTTCTAGCTCCATTGCTAGAGAATACCAATCTCGCTCGACACGAAATAGTGCTAAACGTGAATGCGCACGATTAACAGGGTCTACAGGCATTAAAGGCGGATGAGGAAAACGCTCATCTAAGTATTCCATAATCACACGAGCATCGTACAAGACAAGATCGCGGTCTATTAACGTTGGCGCTGTGTTATAAGGGTTTAATTCTGCAAGGTCTTGCGGCATATCATTAGGATCTATCTCGATAATATCAACCGCTATGTCTTTCTCAGCCAATACGATACGTACTCGATGACAATCAATACAATCTGGCAAGGTAAACAAAGTCATAACTGAACGACGATTTGCAACTGAACTCATTCAAAATCTCCCTAAAAACTATAATAAGGAATGGAAATTAAATAATATCCCAAACTACGCCTGAATTTTCAGTTCAAATTAAACTAGATCAGGATTTAGCTGAGCTTTAGCGAAATTTAGAAGCGCAGCAGGAGCATAGTCATTCTACGCAACGATCTGAGCTGGTTTTAGTTGGACTAAAAAAGCTGTGTAGTTTGAGAAGTTATTTTGTTTTCATTCCTAAGCACGAATGCCCATAAAAAAAGCCACTCACCTATAATAAAGTGAGTGGCTCAGGAT
>CAZQTJ010000003.1:10559-15831 GCA_964596035.1 uncultured Cocleimonas sp.
CACGAATGCCCATAAAAAAAGCCACTCACCTATAATAAAGTGAGTGGCTCAGGATGCTACACTAGATTGATCTTAATGAACATCTTTCCAGTATTCTTTCTTCAAAAAATACGCAAAAATGAAGAAGATAAACAAAAATATCAAGGTATAAATACCGTATGACTTACGATGTAGTTGTGCAGGCTCACTAACATAAACTAAAAAGTTAGTTAAATCACGAATCGTTTGCTCAAACTCAGCAGGACTTTGATTACCTGACGTTACCAGTTCGAGATGGTCTATTTTCTTTTCAAGCGCATGTGATGACTTTACAGAGTAACTACTTTTTGGTACTACTTTGTATTTACCGCCATCAACAGGGTTATCAGCAACATACTTATCAGCTTCTGCTTTAGTATCAAAAGAGGCTGTTTCTACTTTATTTAGCAAGACATTGTATTTTGTGTTTGCCTCAACAAAATCTTCTGCCTCTTTCTTGTCTTTATAACTTCCTGTGATTGTTTCGCCAAAAAGCCCTAGATTAACCACTTCAAACTCACGCTCTTCTTCCAAAGCATGGTTTGCTTCTTCTTCGGAGTGAAAAGAGGCTTCTACAGTATGCCCATGATGCAATAAATCATAACGATAAACAGGGTCTTGAACACCTTGAAGACTCAACAGTACATTTGGCATACCAACATTACTAAAAACGGTATTATTAACGCCAAAAGGACGCTTGCTATCGGAATAAAATGATTTTAGGTAATTATAAATCCAATCACCGCCACGAGAACGCCCTTCTAACGACAAGTCGGGAGGAGCTGTACCAAACCATTTAGCTGCATCTTTCTGCGAGATAGCATTTTTCATTAATGCACCTGGCTTTGTTGGCTTGTCATCATCATCTCGTGTGAAAATAATCGCTTTAATCTGCTTGTCACTGACGCCTGTGTCAGCAGCAATACGGTTTGCACGACTAAATTTTAAGGAGTGACAACCTTGACAATAGTTGGCAAAGTTTTTTGCTCCTCTTAAAAGACTGGTTTTATTATGAACGTCAATATTCGCAGGCTCTAAGTGAACACCACCGCTATTGGCATTAGCAACAGAGGTGACAAGAAAAGATGCTAATACACCTGCTGAAAGTGTTTTGATAATAGATTTCATTTTACTATCTCTCATCCTGTTACCCTCTCTGGAACTTCTTTCTCTTTATTGCAACGCGATGCAATCATTGGTAATAACAAAGTAGATGCTAAATAAACGACTGGGAGTGTCAACATAACCCAGAAGTAGTGGCGCTGAGGTCCTGTAAAGCTATCGTTCCAACGTAAATAATCCGTATATAAAACTAACGCAAACAATCCAACAAACCATAATAAATACTTCGTCTTTTCTGGTCGGCTATGAGCAATCGTCACTAAGAAAAACATAAAGTAAATTTGTGTTGCTCGTGTGCCTAACTCACGAAAGAAATCTGTTACTGGCATAACACCTAAATAACCCAATGTTAAGAAGAACACTGCAAACCAAACAATATTGATTTTATGCGCCGTATTTCTATAACGAATAGATTTAATAGGATTCTTATCTAACCAAGGCAGAATAAATAATACGGCAATAGCTGCAAACATCGCCAATGTTCCATACCATGGATCAGGTACTGCACGTAATACCGTATAGAAAGGTGTGAAATACCAAACGGGCGCAATATGCTCAGGTGTCTTCAATGGATTAGCAGGCTCAAAATTCGCGTGCTCTAAGAAGTAACCACCACCTTCTGGAATAAAGAACAAGATCGAAAAGAAAACCATCATAAAGACAACAATACCCATGATGTCTTTAACACTGTAATAAGGATGGAATTGAATACCGTCTAATGGGATACCCTTTTCATCTTTTAACTTCTTGATTTCTACACCATCAGGGTTGTTAGAACCAACCACATGCAATGCAACGATATGTACAAATACCAAACCAACTAAAATAAGCGGTACAGCAATAACATGGAAAGCAAAGAAACGGTTTAAGGTAGGATCAGAAATAACAAAGTCGCCACGTATGGTCGTGGAAACGACATCGCCTATATAAGGGATGGTGTTAAATAAGTTGATAATTACTTGTGCGCCCCAGAATGACATTTGCCCCCATGGTAGCAAGTAGCCCATGAATGCTTCTGCCATCAAAGCAAGGTATATCGCCATTCCGATCAACCAAACTAATTCACGTGGCCCTTTAAAGGAACCGTAAATAAGCCCTCGGAACATATGCAAGTAGACGACGATAAAGAACATCGACGCACCCGTGGAATGCATATAGCGAATAAACCAGCCTCCTGGCACATCACGCATAATGTATTCAACTGAGGTAAATGCTAACGCCGTATCTGGCTTGTAGTGCATCGTTAAAAAGATGCCTGTGACTATTTGAATAACCAGTACCAACATGGCTAAAGAGCCAAAAAAGTACCAAGAGTTAAAGTTTTTTGGCGCATAATATTCCGCCAAATGCTCGTTCCATACCTTGCTTAGAGGAAAACGAGCATCAATCCAATTGACTAATCCACTCATTATGCCACTCCTTTATCTTCACCAACTAAAATAGTTGAGTCCGTTTTGTAGTAATAAGGTGGTACAACAAGGTTCGTTCCTGCGGGAGAACCTTTGATAACACGCCCCGACAAATCATAACGAGAACCATGACAAGGACAGTACCATCCACCTTTCCAATCCGCACCCAAATCGGCTGGTGCTAACTCAGGTCGAAATGTGGGTGAACAACCCAAATGCGTGCAAATACCAACGAGAACTAAATATTCTGCTTTAATTGAGCGTTGGGTATTTTGTGCGTAGGCTGGTTGCTGACTGACCACTTCTGAATCAGGGTCTTTCAACTTTGCGTCATTACTAGGGAGCATTGCAATCATCTCCTTAGAGCGGTGTACTATCCACACAGGTTTGCCCCGCCAGATAACACGCAATAATTGCCCTTCTTCAACTTTGGAAACATTAACCTCTACAGGTGCTCCTGCCGCCAGTGCTCTTGCACTTGGCGTTAGTGACATGATAAAGGGAGCGGCTACTGCTGCTGCACCTAAACCACCCACCACTGAGGTAGCACTCACTAGAAATCGCCTACGACCCTTATTTACTTCTGAATTTGCCATTACTGACTCACTCCCGAAATTTAACAAAAATGGGGAACCCCATAACATCATTGGTATAAGTACTTATATACATACAATGCGTTACGTGACCATGCGCTAGTATAATCGCCTTGAAATAACGACACCAGCAACAAATATCTGAGAAAAACATATTCACTTGATCAAGATCAAAGACAAGTCATCGTGTTTTATAAAGTGACTTCCAATAGAAAAATCAAATAAAGAACAATTACTTGCTTGAAAATCCGAGATGAAAATTTATCTCAGACTAAAAATACTTCAGCCCTAATTTTTAAGCATATAAGCAAACGCTTAAAAGGTCTGTATCCTCGCTTATGTTAATAGTAAGGTCAAGATTTAATCCTTAATCCCCCCTAAAAAAGTGGATATGTTTTTTTGCTATACCCCAAAGAGAATATAAAAAAGATTAATGTTCACAATAGTGGAATTCATTAGAATGATATAATTTTTCATGGTCTTTCCAGAACGAACAAATAAACCCCAGCAATAAGAAAAGCCCATTATTCACATAAACTTATGGAATAACGGGCTTTTCTTATTGGATATTTTTAAACAGGTAAAATATCAGACAGGATTATCAATATCCACAAAGGTATGAACCAAACCATGCTTTGCCGCAAGGTGATCCCCTAATGCTTTCACGCCATAACGCTCCGTTGCGTGATGCCCTGCTGAGATATAGTGAATACCTGACTCTCTTGCAGTGTGCACCGTATGTTCCGATATTTCGCCACTGATAAAAGCATCTACACCTAATTCTATCGCCTTATCTATCCAACCTTGTGCTGCACCGCTACACCATGCGACTCGACGTATCGCATGATCGCCACCGCTGATTAACAATGGCTTACGACTCAAGTCCTTTTCTATTTTTTCACCAAAAGCTTCTAGGCTTGTATATTCACGTAAACGACCAAAGTTACCAATACCCTGCGAGTCCATCACACCTTCACTAGAAAATCCAAATAGCTCACCCAATTGCGCGTTATTACCTAATACAGGGTGAGCATCAAGTGGCAGATGATAAGCTAACAAACTGATATCATGCCCCATGAGTTTTTGCAGTCGTCTCTTTTTAACACCCGTTACACAAGGGTTTTCTTTATCCCAAAACCAGCCATGATGTACCAATAAAACATCTGCCTCATGCTCAATAGCGGCATCAATTAAAGCTTCGGTTGCGGATACGCCACTAATAAGACGATGTATTTCATGCTTTCCTTCAACCTGCAATCCATTGGGTCCATAGTCTTTGAACGTATCTATAGATAACAAATCGTTCGTATACGCAACTAATCTATTGAGTGATGACATAATAACAAGCCTTTTTGAATGCGATTATTGAATGTGAACGCGAGGAAACTAATCTTTAATTCTATACTCAGCAGAACGAGCATGTGCCGTAAGCCCTTCTCCATGCGCTAATATTGAAGCTGTTTTACCCAGTTCTGATGCGCCATCGGCAGAACAGGCGATCAAGGATGATCTTTTCTGAAAATCATAAACACCAAGCGGGGAAGAAAAACGTGCGGTACGTGATGTTGGTAAAACGTGATTTGGTCCAGCACAGTAGTCACCTAGTGCTTCTGCGGTATAACGACCCATAAAGATAGCACCCGCATGACGAACTTGCTTTGCGACCTCCTGAGCATTTTCAACAGACAATTCTAAATGCTCTGGGGCAATGTAGTTTGCAATTTCAATCGCATCATCCATATTCTTTGCTTGAATCAAAGCACCGCGTGTTTCTAATGATTGACGGATAATATCGGCACGAGGCATTTCTTTGATTAAACGATTAATGCTTGCTTGTACTTTACCCAAAAAAGCACGATCAGGACTCACTAAAATAGATTGCGCATCTTCATCATGCTCTGCTTGCGAAAACAAATCCATCGCTATCCAGTCAGGATCGGTATCGCCATCACAGACCACCAAGATTTCTGATGGCCCTGCGATCATATCAATACCAACTGTACCGTAAACCATACGCTTAGCGGTGGCGACATAGATATTACCAGGACCAACCACTTTATCCACCTGAGGTATCGTTTCTGTACCATAGGCTAGAGCAGCAACTGCTTGCGCACCACCTATAGCAAAGAC
>CAZQTJ010000003.1:15931-19596 GCA_964596035.1 uncultured Cocleimonas sp.
TTTTGATGCTCGGCATAGGAACGAATACGACTTGCTGCTTTTTCCAAAGCGACCCGCTGATCTTCTCTCAAACCATCCAAAGCGTCTTGCATGCGCTCTTTAGAAACTTCCAAATCTGACATAAACGCAACATCCATACGATCAAATTGATTCGTATATTCGACAACCGCCGCATCTCCCTTATTTTTCACATTACTGAGAATGTCTGTCACGGTATTAAAAACAGCATCATCCGAAACACCATCCCACGCTAACATTTCATCAAGACGGGACCAGAAAGTCTTATCTTGTGTGTTTAATGTTTCTATTTTTATTTGATCGCTCATAAATCACTTCTTATTTCTTTGTTCAACAGCGGTTGCTAACTCGCGCAATACAACTTCGGTATCAGCCCAGCCAATACAGGCATCGGTAATACTCTGTCCGTAAGTTAAATCTTCCTTAGACGTATCATCCATACTCTGCTTTCCTTCTATCAGGTGACTTTCTATCATAACGCCACAAATTGCATTACTACCATTCGCAATTTGTTGAGCTATATCAGAGCTTACCTTTAATTGATTTTTATGATTACTGTTACTATTCGCATGGCTAAAATCAACCATTAAATGAGGCGGTAATTCTTTATCTTTGAGATGACTAACTGCCTTTGCAATACTATCCGCATCATAATTTGTACCATTGCTACCACCACGCAAAATAATATGACAATCATCATTACCTGTTGTCTGAAAAATAGCAGTACAACCCTTTTTCTTTACCGACATAAACCGATGCGGATGAAAAGCAGCTTCAATGGCATTAATTGCCACATCAACATTACCGTTTGTTCCATTTTTAAAACCAATAGGACAAGACACGCCAGAAGCTAGTTCTCGATGCCCTTGACTCTCGGTTGTTCTTGCTCCTATCGCTCCCCACGCGACTAAATCAGCGATATATTGAGGAGAAATTAAATCTAAATACTCGGTCGCTGCTGGCATTCCTTTTTCAGCTAAATCTAAGAGCAACTTGCGTGCGACCCCCAAACCTTTATCTATATCAAAGTTGCCTTGTAAGTCAGGGTCATTTATTAATCCTTTCCAGCCAATACTGGTGCGCGGTTTCTCAAAGTAAACGCGCATAATAATATGTAATTGGTCTTTCAACTCTTTACTTATTTTTAATAGTTTGTCGGCATATTCTAACGCCGCTTTTGGATCATGTATTGAGCATGGACCCACCACAACTAACAAACGACTGTCATCTCCATGAAGAATATCATGAGCATCATTTCTCGCATCTTGTACAATATTGCTAGCAAAATCAGAAAGACGGTGTTTTGCATGTAGCTCATCTGGCGGAGTTACGTCGAATGTCTCTTTTATGCGTCGATTATCGGTCTTTCGTTTTGTCATTTACCCGTTCCTTCTCAATAGTCTCACTCAAAAGAATCACTCTGAGTTTCTTCCTGCTTCCACTGCATCACTCACTTGCTTGAGCAATAACTGTAATTTTTCATGCTTCATTTTCATGGAGGCTTTATTCACGATCATACGCGAACTAATCTCAGCCATATGTTCTAACGGCACTAAACCATTGGCTTTTAAAGTGCTGCCCGTTTGTACAACATCGACAATAATATCGGCTAAACCTACGATTGGTGCAAGCTCCATCGAACCATATAATTTAATGATTTCGACCTGCCTACCCTGCTCCGCAAAATACTTACGGGTACAATTCACAAATTTAGTGGCAACTTTTAATTGACCTTTTGGCAGTGGCTGATCGGCAAAACCTGCGGTCATTAACTTGCAACGCGCGATATTGAGATCGAGCAGCTCATAAAGTCCTTCCCCACCATGCTCCATCAACACATCTTTACCTGTTACACCTAAATCTGCGGCACCATATTGCACATAGGTAGGTACATCTGTTGCGCGAATAATCACTAATTTCACATCATCGCAGTTAGTATCAAGTATTAATTTACGACTTGTTTCAGGGTCATCTATTGCCTCTATGCCAGCGGCTTTTAATAGCGGCATCGTTTCTTCAAAAATACGTCCTTTTGATAAGGCGATAGTAATTCCGTCTGTTCTTCGTTCGTTCATTGAGCCATCTCTAGTTTTACTATCTCTTACACACGTTTAATACGCGCACCCACTGCGGTTAATTTATCTTCAATTTTCTCATAACCACGGTCGGTATGATAAATGCGGTCTACCATTGTTATACCTTTTGCGGCTAAACCCGCCAAAATCAGACAGGCTGAGGCGCGTAAATCTGTTGCCATGACGGGCGCACCACGCAGAGACGGCATACCTGCAACAATAGCGGTATTGCCTTCAAGACGAATATTTGCTCCCATTCTCATTAATTCAGCAACGTGCATCATGCGATTTTCGAAGATATTTTCAACGACAACCCCTATTCCCTGCGATAGGGTATTCATTGCCATAAACTGTGCTTGCATATCGGTCGGAAATCCAGGATGAGCTTCTGTTTTAATATCAACAGCCTTTAAGGTGCGACCTCGCATATCTAAATCAATCCAATCATCACCAGTTTCTATTTTGGCTCCCGCTTCTTTAAATTTTTGCAATACCGCATTCAAAGTATCTGGTGCTGCATTCACGCATTTAATATGACCACCTGTAATCGCGGCAGCGGCAAGATAAGTGCCTGTTTCAATACGGTCGGGTAACACTGAATAATCAATACCATTTAAACGTTCAACGCCTTCAACAATAATTGTATTTGTACCAGCTCCTGTAATGTTTGCTCCCATTGCGATCAAGCAATTTGCTAAATCAACAACTTCTGGCTCTCGTGCCGCATTTTCTAAATGTGTTGTGCCTTCTGCTAAAACAGCCGCCATCAATAAGTTTTCTGTCCCCGTTACGGTGATTGTCTCCATGACAACCACTGCACCTTTTAAGCGTTTTGCTTTCGCGCGAATATAGCCGTCTTCAACAGTAATGTCAGCGCCCATGGCTTCTAACCCTGTGAGATGAATATTCACGGGACGACTACCTATTGCACAGCCTCCAGGTAAAGATACTTCTGCTTCACCAAAACGAGCTAACAATGGACCTAATACCACAATAGAGGCACGCATAGTACGTACTAGCTCATAGGGAGCGCATTGCGTATGCAACGTTGCGGTATTTGTTGTTATATTATTATCTTTATCAACCGAGGTGGTAACACCCATACCCTCTAACAAAGAAGCCATCGTTGCCACATCTTTTAAACGTGGCACATTACGAATCGTCATCTCTCCATTTGCCAATAATGCCGCTGCCTGCAAAGGCAATACCGCATTTTTAGCACCCGAAATAACCACTTCCCCGTCTAGTGGTACACCGCCCTCAATTTCAAATTTTTGCATAATTAATACTTATTTAGTTTTTAAAAGTAGTATCCTTAATATATTTTATATCTCTATATTAAAGGGATTTATCCCGATACCTCGCAACAAAAAAGGTAGCAATAATAACGAAAAAAGTTCAGAGATGATACGACCAATAGCAATTAGCAACTGATGACTTGCACCGATAAAAAATGCCTTTACTTATTGGGAAAATT
This sequence comes from uncultured Cocleimonas sp., assembly GCA_964596035.1. GTDB lineage: Bacteria > Pseudomonadota > Gammaproteobacteria > Thiotrichales > Thiotrichaceae > JAGLBW01. The sequence goes on from CAZQTJ010000003.1 coordinate 19,502, forward strand.
TCAGCATCGCATATCCATAGCTTGCGTACTGACCGTAGTGAAGTCATGAATTCAGGTTATACTGTACAACAAACAATGAAACAGGGTTCTCTCAT
>CAZQTJ010000004.1:0-18798 GCA_964596035.1 uncultured Cocleimonas sp.
GAAGTACAAGAATGTTTGTAAAGCAAACTGTGCTAAGCCTCGTCCTCGTCCTCGTTCTCAATGGGCTCATACGCATCCAGCGGTTCCTGGTTGTACTAACTCTGTTAGTCATAGTCATAAGTATAAGAATCGCAATCATAGACATGCTTATAGCTGCCGTAAATCAGGTCGTCGTGCTACAGCAACTTGGGGACACACTCATCCTGCGATACCTGGATGTACTAAGTCGGTTCGCCACTCTCATAAGCATAAAGGCGCGCATTCTCACAAGTATAGCTGTGGAAAGAAAAGAGTAGTAAGAAAATATGTAAGAAGAGTAGTTTCAGGTGGTAATAGATGGACTCATAATCATCCAGCAATTGCAGGTTGTACTAAGTCAGTTCGTCATACTCACAAGTATAAAACACGTAACCATCGTCATGCATATAGCTGTAAAGGTGTTAAGCGTACTACTTACAGAGCAGCGAAGCCACCAGTTGACGTTTATGCACTTCAGCGTAAGCTAAAGGCTAAAGGTTATTACAAAGGACCTATCGATGGAATCGTTGGTTCTGGCACACGTGGTGCTCTACAACGCTTTATGCAAAACCGTCGTTAAGATTTTATCTTAATCGTACAGTTAATACCCCTGAGTTATTAGGGTATAAAAAGGTTGGACGGTAAGCGTCTAACCTTTTTTTTTGTGCGTAAATATAATTAGGCGGATAAGCGTGAATAATTTTAAACTTTTTTACCTTTGTTGACTCTCCTATTATTAGTACACCAACAAGTTGTTGTTTTGCTATATGCTCTCTATGGGGTATTAGAAATAGCGTAATGATGAAAAATAAGAGAAAGTTTGTGGCTCTTCCGTAATTTTCGTGACAAATAGATTTTTTATTAAAATAGCTTTGTTTGTAGAGGAATAAAATCAATAGGCTAGGAGATTTAAGAGCTACAGCATTTGCTACTTGTCACGAAAATTATGAAAGCTGAAAATAACCTTTTGAATTCAAGTAGTTATTAATTCTATCTAAGGTTTTCCCGCGAAAATTACGGAAGAGCCAAGTTTGTAAGGCTTGTTTCTGTTGCTTGTTCTTATTTTTAAGTTGGTTTTATTTAGTCGTATAGTTAGTCTACTAATTCAGTAGTTACTTACAATTTTATTCAAACTACGCTATAACAGAGCATAATTCTGTTAAGTTATCTCTTAAACTAGGTTTTTTTCATGAAAAAATATGTTTTTCAGTATTTTACAAGTTTTATTATTTTGATGTTGTTGGCTTTTTCAGGCGTTGCAAACGCTGCTGTGTGGGAGTCAAAAAACAAATGGAATGAACAATGGGAGAATACATACCGTGATTGGGTAAAGAAAAATTGGACTGAAGAATTTTTTATGGATGAAAAAAAACCAATCTATTATAAATACTCACACGATTGTGCTGATGCCGTTTATGCAATGCGCCTAGTCTTTTCTTATGAGCACAAATTGCCCTTTGTTATTCATAATACGCAGCGTCGCAGTAAGAAAAAGGGGCGACGTGGACCGAAATATATAAGTAATTCCATGAAGCGTTGGAATCGTTTTCCAGAGGCAAAACGGGTGCGCAAGTTCATGGATTATGTTGCAGATATGACCAGCACAAAAACCTTAGGCGTAGACACTTATCCTATTGCATTAAATCAGATTAAGCCTGGTGATATTTACGCGGCTCCAGGGGTGCATTCTTATCAAATTGTAAATGTCACAGAGTCAGGTGTTGCAGAAGTAATGTCTTCAACAACGCCAAAAGCCCCTCGATTCTTAGATAGAATAGCTTCCTTTCCTTTCTATGTTCCCGAAGATAGCAAGCATCATCGAGATGGCTATCGTCGTTTTATTCAGCCTCAGAATATTAGAAAGCCTCTAAGAAAGCAGCCAGGATTTAGCACGGAGCAATATAAAATTGCGGCGGCAGTAAAACAAAACTATGTACGCTTTACGGATATTATTGCGAGCGCATTGGGTAAACGCCCTGAAAAGCCTGATGAAAAAACATTACGTTTAATGATTGCCTTATGCATGTATGCAAATGATCGTAGTGTTTATGTTTATGATGCGCTTTGGCACTTACAAGGGATTCGTAAAAAAGGTCGTCGTTGTATGAATGCGCGTGAATATGATAGTTATTCAACACCATCAAGGGATAGACGTTTGAAGGCATTTTTTAATGCGGTAGGTATGCATTTCCAAAAATCAAAAAACTATAGACCAAACACTCAGCCACAGCGTTGGGCGCGTATTTTGTTTTCAAAAGGAAGACCGCTACCCGCAGAGTCTAAAGAGCTAAATGATTTTTGTATGGTGCAAATGAGTTTGGGCGAAAAATATTTTATGCCATTACGTGAGTTAAGACAGAATTTAATGGCGGGTAAATTAATATCAGATCCGAATGCCCCGTTGGAGTATCGCTGGGGTGTTTATAATAAACCTTATAAATCTTCTTGTAAGACTTACTAGACTTTTGTTGTAGGGAAATGTACTAGACGCCACTAACGCTTTCAGTAGTGTTGGTGGCGTTTTTTGTGTGTGAGGATGAAAAGCAGAAGGCGTTCCTTTTATCATGTAAATACTGATGAATGAGTGATGCTATTTTATACTGTCAAACAAGATTTTTTAATGTGATAAAACTATGAAATTATTTCCTATTATATTAGCAGCGGGTCAGGGTACTCGTATGTACTCCCAGTTACCTAAAGTACTGCATTCTATTGGTGGGCAAGCGATGTTACAGCATGTTATTAATGCTTGTAAGTCACTGAATACGGAAAGTGTTGCGATTGTCTACGGGCATGGTGGGGAGAAAGTTCAAGCTGCTATCACGGATAAAAATATACAGTGGGTATTGCAGTCTGAACAAAAAGGCACTGGGCATGCTGTGGATCAAGCGAGAAATTTAATTGATGATGATTTAATTGTTATTGTTGCCTATGGTGATGTGCCTTTAATAAAAAGTGAAACATTGCAGCAGCTGGTTAATAATTTAAGCTCGTCAGATTTGACTGTTTTGACAACAGTGCTTGATGATCCCACAGGGTATGGGCGCATAGTAAGGAACTCTCAAGGGACAATAGAATGTATTATTGAAGAAAAAGATGCGGATGATGAGGCTAAAAAAATTACAGAAGTTAATACAGGCTTTATTGCCGCTAGAGGTAAGCAATTAAAAAAATGGTTGGCAAAATTAAGTCCCGATAATGCCCAAGGTGAATATTATTTGACGGACTGTATCGCTTTAGCTGTTGAAAGCGGTGGAAGCGTTAAGGCTGTTGTTTGTGATGACCCAATGGAAGTGCAGGGTGTCAATAATCGTATACAACAGGCGCAGTTAGAGCGTGAATATCAAAAAAATCAAGCAGAAAAATTGATGCTTCAGGGTGCTTCTTTAGCAGACCCTGGAAGGTTAGATATCAGAGGCAAGGTATCTGTAGGACAAGATGTTTTTATTGATATTAATGTTATTTTTAATGGTGATGTTATCTTGGGTAATAATGTCGTTATTGAGTCAGCTTGTGTTATTACAAACTCAACAATTGCTGATAATGTCACGATTAAAGCAAATTCAGTTCTTGAAGATGCTCAAGTGGGTGCAAACTGTGATGTAGGTCCATTCGCACGATTACGTCCTGGGGCAGTCTTAGAAGCAAGTGCCAAGGTCGGGAATTTTGTTGAAATAAAAAAATCAATCATCGGTCAAGGCAGTAAAGTGAGTCACTTATCCTATATTGGTGATACTCAGATGGGTAGCAATGTCAACATAGGTGCTGGCACGATTACGTGTAATTATGATGGCGTTAATAAGTTTAAAACGATTATTGGTGATAATGCTTTTATAGGTTCTGACTCTCAATTGGTAGCACCTGTGGAGATAGGCAAAGGTGCTACCATTGGTGCAGGGTCAACGATTACAAAAGATGCACCTGCCGATGAGTTAAGCTTTGCACGCTCAAAGCAAACAGTACTGAAAGGTTGGAAGCGCCCTGTAAAACAGTCCTGATAGAGAGGAAGACGAACGCGTTCCTAAGTTTTTCGTCAAATAAATAAAAATAAGCAAGAGGTTTTTTATGTGTGGAATTGTTGGAGCAATCGCGCAGCGACCAGTCGTTGAAATATTACTAGAAGGTTTGCGACGTTTGGAATATCGAGGCTATGACTCGGCGGGTGTTGCTGTATTAAATGCTAATAATTCGATTCAGCGTACAAGAGCCTTAGGGCGTGTAGCGGCACTTGAGAAAAAACTACAAAAAGAACCCGCTCAAGGGCTGGTTGGTATCTCTCATACACGTTGGGCTACGCATGGCGAACCTGCGGAGCGTAATGCGCATCCGCATCTCAGTAATAATCATATTGCCATTGTGCATAATGGGATTATTGAAAATTATGAAGAACTTCGTGCAGAATTAATTTCAAAAGGCTATCAATTTGAGTCCGAAACAGATACTGAAGTTGTTGCTCATTTGATTGAAGAAACCTTGAAAACTGAGTCAACATTATTTGAAGCGGTTAGAGTGGCGACAAAACAGTTGAGAGGTGCCTATGCTCTAGGTGTTATTTCTCCTGATGAGCCAGATACATTGATAGCGGCCCGTAAAGGTAGTCCTTTAATCATAGGGCTAGGTTTAGGAGAAAACTTTATTGGCTCAGATGTGCAAGCAATGTTACCTGTTACTAATCGTTTTATTTATTTAGAAAATGGTGACTTTGTTAAATTGTCTCGCCACAGTGTTGAAATATTTGATGATAAAGGCGAGAAGGTTGATAGACCTATTAAAGAGTCTAAAGCTTGCTCCTTAGATTCCGACTTAGGTGAATTTCGTCACTATATGATGAAAGAAATTTATGAGCAGCCACAGTCTGTACAAAATACATTGGAAGGTCGTTTAGGTCGTGACAATATTAAGCAATGCATTGAAGGTGAAAATGTTTTAGAAATATTGGAGCAAGTGAAAGAGGTGCAGATTATAGCCTGTGGCACTAGCTATCATGCAGGGTTGATCGCGCGCTATTGGCTGGAAAGTATGACCGATATTCCCTGTAATGTAGAGGTTGCTAGTGAATACCGTTATCGTCGCCAGCCGCAAAGAGAAGGCGTGTTGTTTGTTACTATTTCTCAATCAGGTGAAACGGCAGATACCCTGGCTGCTTTAGAAAAAGCAAAATCAAACAACTGCTTGGCAACACTGACTATCTGTAATGTGGCTGAAAGCTCTCTCATTCGCGACTCAGATTTATCTTTAATGACCGTGGCAGGTACTGAAATAGGGGTTGCCTCAACAAAGGCTTTTACTACTCAACTGGTGTGTTTGCAGCTCTTGGTAGGTTTAATAGCTCAAGCACAAGGTGATTCTCTCGGAGTGGTAACTAATATTGTCTCTAATTTGAAGAAGTTACCTATTTTACTTGAGTCTGTTTTAGATAGAGATAGCGAAATTGAAGAGTTAGCAGAGAATTTTGCAGAAAAAAACCATGCGCTCTTCTTAGGGCGAGGGGATCAGTATCCTGTTGCAATGGAGGGTGCTTTAAAGTTAAAAGAAATTTCTTATATCCATGCAGAGGCATATCCTGCGGGTGAACTAAAGCATGGACCGTTAGCGTTGGTTGATAGCGAAATGCCAATCGTAGCGGTTGCCCCAAATACTAATTTAATCGAAAAATTAAAGTCAAACTTAGAAGAAGTTCGTTCGCGTGGTGGCGAATTGTATTTATTTGCTGATAAGAATGCAGGCATTAGTAAAAAAGATAATATTCATATTGTAGAAATGGAAGAAGTGCCTGAGACACTTGCACCTATTATTTACACCATTCCCTTGCAGCTTCTTTCTTATTATGTCGCTGTTTTAAAAGGGACGGATGTTGACAAGCCAAGAAATTTGGCTAAATCAGTGACAGTAGAGTAGATATTGATAATAAAAAATTAGGTGGGTATAAATCAGTGAATGAAGTTTTTTGACGAGCGACTTCCATAAAAAACGTGTAGGGATAAGCCTTTTCTAATATAATCGCGCGGAATTTATAGAAAGGTTTTCTTACTTTCCTTTTTTCGCATAGAAAATTATAGGTCATATGTCTTATGGGATCAGTTGTCAGCTCTTTTGTTTCGGATCTTAAAGATCGTTTTACTCCTTATACAGAATGGGTTGGTGATTTAAAAAATCCCGAAATTCTTAAAGCAGACTTACTAGCTGGTTTGACGGTTGCTTTGGTTCTTATACCACAATCAATGGCTTATGCTCAATTAGCAGGTTTACCTCCTTATGTCGGTCTTTACGCTTCTTTCTTGCCCGCTATTATCGCGGCAATATTTGGTTCTTCTCGTCAATTAGCAACAGGTCCTGTTGCTGTCGTTTCCCTAATGACTGCCGCCGCACTTGAGCCATTAGCTGCGAGTAATCCTGAAGGTTTTCTAGTTTATGCTACGGTGCTGGCCTTAATGGTTGGTGTATTTCAGTTCTCTTTGGGAGTGTTGCGACTAGGGGTGCTGGTTGACTTCTTATCTCACCCTGTTGTCGTTGGTTTTACTAATGCAGCAGCAATTATTATTGCTAGTTCACAAATTAGTAAGTTATTCGGTGTTGATTCGCGAAAAGGTGAACATCACTATGAGACCATGTGGAATTTAATTCAAGATATTCCTCAGACTCATCTGGCGACCCTAGCGATGGGTGTTCTAGCATTGTTTTTGCTAATTTATATTAAGAAAGTAGCGCCAAAGTTGCCAGGTGTTTTGATTACAGTCGTTATTACAACCTTGTTGGCTTGGGGGTTGAATTTTGAGTCGTTAGGTGGTGCTGTTGTGGGTGTTGTACCTGAAGGATTACCTAGTTTCTCTGTGCCAAGTTTTGGTTTTTCGGATGTAAAAGACTTAATTGTTGCCGCGATGATTATTTCTTTGCTTGGTTTTGTGGAAGCGATATCCGTTGCTAAAGCGATAGCCTCAGAAACACGTCAGCGCTTATCTGCTAATCAAGAATTAGTCGGTCAGGGTCTTGGCAATATTGCTTCAGGTTTGTTCGGCGGTTATCCAGTATCAGGTTCCTTTTCGCGCTCAGCAGTGAATTTTGCAGCCGATGCTAGAACAGGGTTTTCATCAATTGTCACAGGTATTCTTGTAGCAATTACCTTGTTATTTCTAACACCTTTGCTTTACCATTTGCCGCAGGCTACTTTAGCGGCTGTTATTGTGATGGCAGTTGTGAACTTGGTTAAAATAAAGCCAATTATTCATGCATGGAAAGTGCATCGTCATGATGGTGTGGTTGCTGTTGTTGTTTTTATTGTCACGCTTATTTATGCACCGCATTTAGAAAAAGGGATTATGGTTGGCGTGTTGCTTTCTTTAGGATTGTTTGTTTATCGTACAATGACTCCAAAGTTCGTAGAAGTTTCTCGTCATGAAGATGGTACTTTACGATCTGCTGAAAGATTTAACATGAAGACAAGTGACAGTCTTTCTATTTTCCGTTTTGATGGTTCGCTTTATTTTGCAAATTCTGGATATTTAGAGGGCAAAATACTAAATAGTATTGCGACAAAACCGAAGCTAAAAGTAGTGATTTTAGATTTAGAAGCCGTTGATGTTGTCGATGCAACGGGTGAAGAAACGCTAAGTCGTATTGCAGAGCGGTTAGAGGCGGCTGGTCTGGAGTTTTACATAGCGCGAGCAAAGTTAGATGTTTTTAATGCCTTAGTTCGCTCAGGTTTGGTTGCAAAAATAGGTGAGGATCGTTTCTTTAGGGAGAGAACAGAAGCTTCTCGTTATGCTAAAGAAAAATTGGGTGATACCTTAGATATAGAGCCAATTCTTAAGCCTATGCGCTTGTAATTTAGTTTCTCTCTCTATAAAAAAGCCTCAATTAATATTGAGGCTTGTTATGATTAGCTTACGGTAGCTATTTGATTAATTGACTGCAACCCACTGTCCTTGCGCATTACGACAAGAGCGACCTTGTACTTGCATTGGCTGACCAGTACGCTTGTCTCTAGCATCTAATACATAATCTCTACATTGGCTACGTTGACCATTCACATTGCCCTCATAACTGTTGATGGGAGTAAAAGTATATTCAGAGTTTGTATCGTTATTATCCCAGCTTACTTTTTGATAGTTTGGTGCATTGTCTAAAGCGCCTGATACTTTTCTTTGGTCATAAGTGTTCATATTGCGCCCCATTTGTCCTGCAATATACCCGCCAAGAACGGTGCCGACAATTGTCATAACGGTACGTCCATCGCCTTTGCCAAATTGATGACCAACAGCGCCACCAACAACAGAGCCAACAATCGTGTTGAGCTGTTCGTTCGTCATTGATGATCCACCACCACAGCCTGTTAAAATAAGGGTTGAAGAAAATGCCGCAACGATAAGTGATTTTGAAAATAGTGTTTTCATAATATAAGTCCTGTAATGCTTTATTTATTAGTATTGATTAACAGAGTGCTTTATTTATGGGCGCTTAGATATATTGATAAGACTATTATGGGCGCTATAAAGCATTAAAAAGTAGACTTGAATGTTTGATGTTAGTTCAAGATTTGGCGTGTTATTTTTGTATTGTAATAATCAAAATATCAACAGAATTTAGTATCGAGTGCAATTATTTCCAGCATTGCAGAGTAATTCATAACTAATGGTTTCAGCGTGATGAGCCACGCGATCAACACTAATTTTTGTCCCCCATAGCTCTACTAGATCGCCTACTTTTGCGGGAATAGTATGCAGACTAATCGCAATCATGTCCATAGATACCCGACCTACTGTATAGGTTTCAAGCTTATTGATGCTAACAGGTGTGCCTGTCGCTGCGTGTCGAGGGTAGCCGTCAGCATAGCCACAGGCAACAATACCGACGTGCATATCATGTGGACAGCGAAAGCTTGCACCGTAACCAATAGGTTCTCCTTTGTTGAATTTATGAATAGCGATCAAAGGAGCGATTAAGGTCATGGCTGCTTGTAAATTGTATTTATCCCTGCCTTGATCTTGAAGGGAAAAAGGAGAGGAGCCATAGAGCATAATACCAGGACGTATATAATTGGCATGTGATGCAGGCCAGCCTAATATACCTGCCGAGTTAGCAATGCTAATAGGTGCTGATAAGGAGTGAGTGTGTTGAGTAAAGGTGTTTAATTGAGTATTCGTGTAGCTATTATGTAAATCATCCGCGCAAGATAAATGTGTCATTAGCCAAACATCAGGGGAGATATTTGGATGGTTTTTCAAAATGTTAAAAATAGAAGGAGCTTCTTTAGGGAGTATTCCTAAACGGTGCATGCCAGTATCAAGTTTCAAAGCGACTTGTATCTTGTTGCCGCCCAATCTGTCTAATAAAGCGAGTTGCTCTTTACTGTGAATAACAAGACGTAGTTGAAGCTTGCTGGCGATACGGAGGTCATCTAGGTTTTGATGACCTTGCAAAACAAGAATAGGGAGTCGTGTGCCCGACTCTCTTAATATGACGGCTTCAGGAATGCATGAAACGGCATAACCATCCGCCTCATGTAAAGCTTCTGCGGCTGCTAAGACTCCATGTCCATAAGCGTTGGCTTTTATAACGGTAAATACTTTTGAGTTAGGTGCAGCTAATTTTGCCTGTTGTAAATTATGTCGAAGTGCTTCAGGGTGGATAATAACTCGTGCAGAGCGTTTCATGGTGAGAGGCTCCGATTACATGCTGTTAAAATCAGGGGCATAGACATCAGGGGCGTAATTATCGAAGCGTGTAAATTTACCTGTAAAGGTGAGTCTAACCGTACCGATAGGGCCGTTTCTTTGCTTACCGATGATAACTTCGGCCATGCCTTTGTCGGGAGAATCGTCGTTATAAACCTCATCACGATAGATGAAGATAATAATATCTGCATCCTGCTCTATTGCGCCTGATTCGCGTAAATCAGACATGACTGGACGCTTATTGGGGCGTTGCTCTAAGCTACGATTGAGCTGAGATAGAGCGATAACAGGACATTCTAGCTCTTTTGCAAGCGCTTTTAATGAGCGTGAAATATCTGACACTTCACTGGCGCGGTTATCTGCTTTGCCACCTGATTGCATTAATTGGATGTAGTCGATAACAATTAAGCCCACACCACCATGCTCGCGTGCAAGTCGGCGAGTTTTGGCGCGAATATCCGTGGGAGAAAGAGCGGCGGAATCATCAATAAAGAGCTTGGTTTTTGCAAACGCTTTTACCGACATGCCAACTCGTGGCCAATCTTCTTCACGAATTTTACCTGTCCGTATATCGGACAACGGTACGCGACCATTAGAGGCGAACATCCTCAAAATCAGTTGTTCTGCGGGCATCTCCATACTGAAAATAGCGACAGTTCCTTTGTTTAAAGCAACGTATTCAGCAATATTCATGGAGAAGGTGGTTTTACCCATTGCAGGTCGTCCTGCAACAATAACAAGATCACCTGCTTGGAAGCCAGAGGTCATTTCATCTAACTCGCTATAGCCTGTTGCTTCGCCAGTGATAGTGGCATCAGACTTACTGAGTTCATCTATCTTGCTTAAAGCGTCGTTTAGTAGTTCTTTTATGGGTTTAAACGCTTGTTGTCGATTGCCTTGTTCAGCAATGTGAAATACTTTTTGCTCTGCTTCATCCAATAATTCTTTGCTTGGACGATCAGCAGCATTAAATCCAGAGTCAGCAATTTCTGTACCAACTGAAATCAGTTGGCGCAAAATAGATTTTTCGCGCACAATATCAGCATAAGCGCGAATATTTGCGGCACTCGGGGTATCTTTTGATAGGGTAAGGAGGTAAGCAAAACCACCTGCATCTTCAAGATTGTCGAGCTGTTTTAGCCATTCAGAGAGGGTGACGACATCCAGTGGTGTATTGTCCTCGGCGAGTTCTGCAATTGCGCGAAAAATAAGGCGATGATCGTAGCGATAAAAGTCCTCTTCGCTCACACGGTCGGCAATTTTCTCCCATGCGTTTTTATCGAGCATTAAGCCGCCAAGAACAGATTGTTCGGCTTCTATGGAGTGTGGCGGTACTTTGAGGTCGTCAAGATAATCTTCAGTCATTCATCTATTCTATCGGAAGCAGGGGGGGAGAAACAGCTTGTTTTTTACATAAAAAAAGCCATCCTTTAAATGAATAAAGATGGCTTTTTTGATAAGGATAAGCATTAACTTACCCTTATGGAGATTGCTTAGTAGACTAAGCTTCTTCTGTCGTTTCCACTTCAGAAGCATTATCTGTTGATTCAGGACGTGTTATCGCATCCGCATCATCTTCGTCGCTGTCGCCTGTTCCAATACTTTCTTTTGGAGCAATAATCTTAGGCTCTGTTTCGCCATCTTCATTCATAACAGTCACTTTAATAACAGCGTCGATGTCTGAATGTAGGTGAACACCTACTTCATAATGACCAATCATGCGGATTGGACCTTCAGGCATACGAATCTCTTTACGTTCAACTTCAGCGCCCGCAGCAATAATCGCTTCAGCAACTTCATGGTTTGTAACTGAGCCGAATAACTTACCTCCTGGACCAGCATTTGCCGTGACTTCGATTGTCAGTGCTTCGATAGCCGTGCAACGCTCTTTTGCTGCTGCGATTACTTTTGCTTCTGCTGCTTCTAGTTCTGCGCGAATTTCTTCAAATGCTTCAAGATTAATCTTGGTTGCGATTTTTGCTTTGCGTTGAGGAACAAGATAGTTACGCGCATAACCTGAGCGAACATTGACGATATCGCCTAATGCGCCAAGGTTTTCGATTCTTTCCATTAAAATAACTTGCATGGTTTTCACCTTTTTAAATCAAGACGACAGTTGTTTGTGTAACGGCTGTAATCTCTTAAAATTTTAATCTGATCTTAAGGAAGCTTTGCTCAAGTCTCAATCGTTTTCCTTTCGAAAAATTCGATCAGACTTAATCAAAGCTTCCTTAAGGCTATTTTTCGACGAAAATCTACAAAATTGTCGATAATGCCAAAAGCAGCTAATAATACAATCATTTGAGCCAGTAATATGAACAGTAGAACATAAAGTGCTACCAACCAAAAAGGCTTCATCTCTCGTTGTTTCACAATGCCGTGCGCCAAAGCGACACCTTGCAACATGAAAATACCGACGGCAACCACTAAAATCTCTACAGCCATTGTGCTATCACTTAAAATAGCGATAACAATACACGCTACCATAATAATAGCAGGTGTTTTACCGACGCGAAGTTGGCGAAACTCTTCACCAAACCCGCCTGGGTTGTAGAGCATGGCTTGCCAATGCCTAGCTAATAGTAATGCTAATGCAGCACTAATAGCGACAGCGGCAGCGAAAACAGCAGTCATCCATTGTGAAATGGTTTGAATAAGCTCATCGGTATCGCTACTTCCTAGTTGATATGCGTCTGCCAAAGCAGATTTTACTTGTTCTAAGTAGGCTTGCCAGAACAAGGCGGTATCAGGTTGAAAGGCGTGGAATAATAAAACTCCCAGTATTGTTACTGCTAAAATAGCTTGTAACGTATTTTGCCATGAGCCTGTTTTCGCTAAGATGGTGGCGAAAAAAACAATCGGTAGCCATCCTATTAAGCCAGCAGAAAGTCCAAAAGAGGCATCTTGCTTGAGTAGGTAGGTGACTGTTGCCAGTACAGTACTACCTAAAAGACTGTATATAAGTCCTTGTTGCCAGTTGATTTTAAGCGTAATTAACGCAATAGCAGCGCCACTAAATAAACTCACCGGAGGGAGTATTAGTGACAGCAAAGTAGTCAGCAAAATAAAAAATGCTGCCTGCTTGCGACCTGCCATAATAAAACTGGCCATCATAAAGGTCTTTTAACTTACTTGTGTTGATCAGTGTAAGGAAGTAGAGCTAAGAAGCGGGCGCGTTTGATAGCGGTAGCTAGCTGGCGCTGGTACTTTGCTTTGGTTCCTGTAACACGGCTTGGTACAATTTTGCCTGTTTCTGTAATATAGGCTTTTAATGTATCAAGGTCTTTATAGTCTATTTGCTTGACGCCTTCTGAAGTGAAGCGACAAAACTTTTGACGACGAAAGTTGCGTGACATAGTTGTCTCCTAAATTATCTGTTATTAACGTCTGTTGCGATTATGCGCAGGACGGGCTTCTTGTTTCTCTTTACTCAAGAGAGAAGCTTCAGTAACAGCTTCATTGGCACGAATAGTAAGGTTACGCAATACAGCATCGTTAAAACGGAATAGGTCTTCTAATTCTTTTAATGCATCACCTGAACACTCAAGATTCATTAGCACATAGTGTGCTTTGTGTAACTTGTCGATAGGATAAGCTAGAGGACGACGTCCCCAATCTTCTAATCTATTCATAGTTCCTTTGCTATCTTCTACTACTTTTTTGTAGCGGTCGATCATCGCTGGAACTTGTTCGCTTTGGTCAGGATGGATCAAAACAACAATTTCGTAATGTCTCAATTTAAATCTCCTTCTGGATTAAGGCAGCCCAATGCATTTATGGCACAGAGCAAGGAGGGGCAAATGCCCGCAAGCGCGCGATTATCCTGTAGCATGGAATTAAAGTCAATGCTAGATATGCCTTCCTTGAAACTTATCAGAGGCTTTATGTTTTATTAATAGACAAAGGGTTCGGAAAAATAGCTGACCATGTTCTACACTCTATTTTGATTATAACGGAAAAATGAAGGTTGACATGGCTTACTCTATTGCATTAATTGAACAAGGAAATGCTATTGATGAAAGTGTGGAAACATTATTAAATCGCTACTACTCTATTGATAAATTCGAGCGTATTTCCCCAAATATTAATGATAACAAAGAGCTTTCTTGGTCGGCTTACGATGTTATCTTAATAGACTGTTTTGTATCTTTGGAAATTGGCGTGGAATACCTGCGCCGCATTCGCTGGGAGGTCTCCACGCCTACGGTTTTATTTCTAAGTGATAAAGAAGAGATAAAACAGCTATCTTTAAAAGAAGGTGTTGGCTATTTTCAATTTCAGGGATCATGGCATAGTTTGTCGGCAGAAATAGACGTTTTAATCGGTTTAAGAAACCATTTATTACATTCTCCTTTTCAAATATATGACTGGTCTTTATTAGAGTTATTACACAATGGTAAGAATTCGGCGGTTTATAAGGCGGTTAATAGCAATGGTCAACTGGCCGCAATAAAGCGTTATAAGTACAACTTAAGCAATTTAAGTGAAGAGTTGCGAGAAAAGTTTTTATCTGATTTAGATCAGTTTAGTAAAATAGACACGCCACGTTTAGTAAAAATTTACGATTGTGGTATCAGTAATGGCTCTATCTATCAAATAATGGAGCTAATGTCGCAAGGCTCCTTGCGTGATAACCTTAATGCTCATCAACGCTTGCCGTTACCGCATGCTTTAACGTGGTTTGTTGAAATTGTCTATGCTTTACACGTTGTGCATGAAGTAGGTTTGATACATCGAGACCTAAAAACCGCCAATATTATGTTGCGCAGTGATGGCTCTTTAGCTTTGAATGACTATGGGGCGGCAACTAATTTATTAATAGAGTCAGGCTTTATTTCCGAAGAAGAAATATATAGTACGCCCTACTATATTAGTCCAGAGCGTGCGCTAGATGAGTCGTCAGGTATCACGTCGGATATTTACAGTCTCGGTATTATTTTTTATGAGTTATTAATGGGTGACAAACCTTATCATGGATCAACGGAGATGGAATTGATGATGCAGCATGTGTTAGCGCCGATTCCCACCCTTCCTCCTGAATATGGGCGCTATCAGTCACTCCTTGATAAAATGTTAGCAAAAGATGAAACCCAGCGGTTGCAGCGGGTGATAGATGTTGGTCGCTATCTGGGTGGGTAGTTATTATTGATTGTGTTGAAACAGCAGATTTAACCCACTTTCCGCTTTATTTTACCTCATCTTCTTCATTGCCAAATAAACTGATAAAAATCAATAAAGCAGCTCCGACAGCAATGGCAATATCAGCTACATTGAAGGTAGCGAAGTGCCCGTTGTGCAAAAAGAAGACATCCCAGTCAATATAAAAGTCAATAAAATCAGTGACTTTTGCTTGGAGTATGCGGTCAATTAAATTTCCTATTGCACCACCTAAGACTAAAGATAAGCCAATGCTGGTTCCTATTTGATGTTCTTTTAGTCGAGTCATCCAATAAATAATATAGCCACTCACAATAAGCGCGAGTGTTGCAAAGAAAATTTGTTGCCAACCGCCTTGGCTGTTTAAAAAACCAAAGGCTGCGCCTGTGTTGTAGGTAAGTGTAAGATTGAGATGAGGTATAAGGGGTAATACTTCATACAGTTCAAAATTAGCATTTACCATCCACTTTGTTAGTTGATCAATAAAAACAACAACAATAGAAAGCCAGATCCATTTAAGCATAATGGCGCTCCTCGCCTGAACCTGCGACGTTTTCTACACAACGACCGCAAAGCTCTGGGTGATCTTTATTACGACCAACACTTGCTTGATGATGCCAACAACGTACACATTTTTCATCAGGAGATGCCATACTTTGTAGCCAAACATCATCTAAGCCTTCCGCTTTAATGCTATCGTCAGGCTGACTATTAGCCTCTTTTACTTGTGTTGCAGAGGTCATAAGAACAAAGCGTAGCTCGTCATCTAATTTATTGAGTGCGTTTAAGGTATCGCCAGAACAATGGATAAGAATTTCAGCATCTAATGATGAGCCAATACTGCCATCTTTACGCAGTTGCTCTAATTGTTTCGCGGTAGCTTCACGCACTGCAAATATTTTCTCCCAATCTGCTTCGCTGATTGCCTCATCAGCATCTAGCTCAAACAGCTCTTCATACCATTCGCTCATAATGGCAAATTCAGCCTTTTCAGCAGGTATTTTTTGCCACAACTCTTCCGCAGTAAAGCTTAAAATTGGTGTCATCCAGCGCGTTAAGGCACGTAAAATATGATACGAGGCAGTTTGTGCAGAGCGTCTTGCCACCGAGTCGGCTTTAGTGGTGTACTGACGGTCTTTGGTAATATCCAGATACAAGCTACCCATTTGGATAGAGCAAAAATGCAGTATTTCTTGATACACCAAGTGGAATTGCATGGTCTCGTAAGCATCGATGATTTTAGCTTGCGAGTGCGCCGCTTGTGCCACCGCCCAACGGTCTAAGGCAAGCATATCGTTTGCTGCTACTAGGTCAGTTTCAGGGTTGAAATCACTGATATTGGAGAGCAAATAGCGTGAGGTGTTACGGATGCGACGATAGGCATCCGCAGCACGTTTTAGAATTTCGTCCGATGCGGTAATTTCGCGTGTGTAATCTGCCGATGAAATCCATAGACGTAAAATATCAGCGCCGAGATTATTCATCACCTTCATTGGTGCGATGATATTACCGATAGACTTCGACATTTTTTTGCCGTCACCATCAACCACAAAACCGTGGGTTAGCACATTTTTGTAAGGCGCACGTCCGTACATAGCAACAGATGTTAGCAAGGACGATTGAAACCAACCACGATGTTGATCAGAGCCTTCTAAATACAAATCCGCAGGTGCAGAAAGATTATCGCGACGACCTAAAACAGACTCGTGCGTTGTACCCGAATCAAACCAGACATCTAGCGTATCGGTCATTTTTTCGTAGTTTTCAGCATCGTCACCAATTAAATCTTCGCTACTGCTACGATGCCAAAATTCGATCCCTTCCTTTTCGATACCTTGTGCCACTTTTTCCATCAATGCTTGCGTATCAGGATGTAACTCACTGGTGTCTTTGTGGATAAATAAAGGAATCGGCACGCCCCAATAACGTTGACGTGAGATGCACCAATCGGGACGACCTTCGATCATTTTATGAATGCGGTTCTCGCCCCAGTCAGGAATCCACTTGACGCTTTTGATTGATTTTAATGCGTCCGCACGTAACTCTTTTTTCTCCATGCCGATAAACCACTGAGGCGTGGCGCGGAAAATAATCGGGGTTTTATGTCGCCAGCAGTGTGGGTAACTGTGTCTAATTTTCTCCGCTTTTAAGAGGCGTGAATTTTTCTCTAGTAGCTCCAGTGTCAGCGTATTGCCTTTATAAACAAATAGCCCGCCAAATAAAGGCACATCATCTAAGTAACAACCGTTATTGCCGATGGGGTTGTATACTTCAATGCCGTATTTGCGTGCCACAACATAGTCATCAGCACCATGTGCAGGGGCAGTATGCACCGCACCCGTACCACCATCGGCCGTTACATGGTCGCCTAAGATAATAGGCAGTTGGCGATCAGCAAAGAAAGGGTGTTGTAATAAAGTGTTTTCAAGATCAGCACCTTTACAACGCCCTAATATTTCGTAGTTTTCAAGTTCATAGCGCTGTAATGCTGACTCATGCAGAGAATCTTCAAGAATTAAATTGCCTTTGTCTGTTTTAACTAAGAGATACTCTAATTCAGGGTGCAGAGAAACCGCCATACTTGCAGGCAATGTCCAAGGGGTTGTTGTCCAGATAACCGCATCGATACTATCAATACTGCCGACACCGAATTTCTCCGCAACAGCCGCAACATCAATGACGGCATATTGCACATCAATCGACGTAGAGGTTTTATCTTGATGCTCAACTTCAGCCTCGGCTAATGAGGAGCCACAATCTAAACACCAATTAACAGGCTTCTCGCCTTTTTGTAAATGACCATTGTCGATGATTTTTGCCAAAGAGCGCACAATGTCGGCTTCGGTTTCAAAATTCATGGTTTTATAAGGATTATTCCACTCACCAAGCACGCCCATCCGCACGAAATCAGCCTTTTGCTCTTCGATTTGTGTTTCGGCATATTCACGGCAAAGTTGGCGGAATTTGGTGGCATCGACTTTTACGCCAACCTTGCCAACTTTTTTCTCCACTTGCGCTTCAATGGGTAGTCCATGACAATCCCAACCAGGCACATAGGGCGCATCAAAACCCGACAAGGTTTTACTTTTGATAATAATATCTTTAAGAATTTTGTTAACTGCGTGACCAATATGCAGCTTACCGTTGGCATAAGGGGGACCATCATGCAAAATAAACGAGGGACGACCTGCGGCATGTTTACGTAGCTTTTCGTAAAGCCCCGCCTCGTTCCACTGCTTTAGCATTTGTGGTTCACGGTTGGCTAAGTTTCCACGCATAGGGAAATCTGTTTTTGGCAGGTTGAGTGTTTTTTTGTAATCGACACTATTTTCGGTCTTCTTATCTGTCACAGCTTAATCCTAATAGGTATATATCAATAAGGTCGAATAGAATAGCAAGTTTTAATAAACAATTCTGAAAAAATGGTATCTATCGATGATCTATGTTTTGGTGTGCTATGATCAAGTTATCCCTCTAAAACTCATATCAAAGGCAAGCTGATGAATAAACTCCCATTAATACTCTTGGTTTCATTATTGATGTTGGTAGGATGTCAAAGTGACACATCAACCGATACCGCAAAAGAAGCGGTCAAAAAAGTTGAAACCGTAGCGGTCGCAAAGGCTAAGGATGCAGTGGCAGAAAAGAACACGGAGGTCGATGAAGACTCAGGTGCCGCCTTGCACAAAGCCAACTGTAGCAGATGTCATGGCGAAGGCTATTACCCTAAAAAACCAGAGTCTAAAATGACCTCATATGACGGTTTACACAAAATGGTGGCTATGTGTGATGCACAACTTGGAACAGAGTTGTTTCCTGATGAGCTGAAAAAAATCGGTGATTATCTCAATGACTCGTTTTATAAGTTTAGTAAATGATCAGGAGGTGGATACAGTAAGTTAGGAACGAGCATGAAATAACTTCCCGATTCTAACTTGCTTTTTTATCCCAG
>CAZQTJ010000005.1:0-3756 GCA_964596035.1 uncultured Cocleimonas sp.
TCTTCTGTAAAAAGTTTCTCAATAAGCGGGAATAATTCTTTATCTTCCGACAGAGTATGGTCTCTAAGAACAACTGCAAAATCTCTTAAATCTTTTTTTGCACTGGGTAATTCCATGCGATCAATCAGAAGGCGAAGAAACCCATGTTCTTTTAGTAACGCTGGAGCGATGCCTATATGTTCTCTGTATTCTTTGTATAGAGGTGCAAAAATAGTTCTTTCTTCGTGTTGAAAATGTAATTCAAGCTCGTTGGTGTAATACTCTTTAACTATTTTTATACCCGCTAATAGCTCGTCATTATCATCATTGTTTGCTATTGCTAAAATCTTTTCAGCAAATGCCAGTGACTCTTGGTGTTCTGTTGTTAGTTTTTTAAATTGATCTAGATTATTCATCATAGCCTTCTGTTTTCATGGTGTGAGCTTTATTCTCAGCGGTGGAGAATATCGTAGTCAGAGGGGCTATGCGAATATTAAACGAATAAATCTAATTTTTTTTGGATCATTACTAGCGACTTTTGCAATACATCGGTATTCTCTACGCTCAATTTTATCCGTCACTATTAAGTACTTATATACTATGCAAAATGAATATAACCCTAAGTCTATCGAGTCAGCTATCCAGAAAGTTTGGGAAGATAATAAGTCATTTGAAGTAACAGAAGATCGTAGTAAAGAGAAATTTTATTGCCTTTCGATGTTTCCTTATCCTAGTGGCAAGCTTCATATGGGGCATGTGCGTAATTATACGATTGGCGATGTGGTTTCTCGTTTTCAGAGAATGCAGGGTAAAAATGTATTGCAACCAATGGGCTGGGATGCCTTTGGTTTGCCCGCAGAAAATGCGGCAATAAAAAATAATGTGCCTCCAGCTGCTTGGACAGATAGCAATGTTGCCGATATGCGTGGGCAACTCAAAAAAATGGGCTTGGCGTATGATTGGTCGCGTGAGTTGGCGACGTGTAAGCCTGATTACTATCGTTGGGAGCAATGGTTTTTCTTAAAGCTATTGGAAAAAGGTGTTGTTTATCGTAAAAAAGCAACCGTTAACTGGGATCCTATTGATCAAACAGTATTGGCGAATGAGCAAGTCGTCGATGGGCGAGGCTGGCGCTCGGGCGCATTAGTTGAACAGCGTGAAATAGATCAGTGGTTTTTGAAAATCACCGACTATGCGGATGAATTATTAGCAGATGTACAAAAACTAGAAGAGTGGCCAGAGCAAGTTCGCACCATGCAAGCTAATTGGATTGGTCGCTCAGAAGGGGTTGATCTTAGTTTTGGTATTGAGAATTCTACTGATAAATTGCCTGTTTTCACCACACGCCCAGATACTCTAATGGGAGTAACTTACGTTGCTGTAGCGCCTCAGCATCCACTAGCATTAGAAGCTGCAAGCAGTAATCCAGCATTAAGCACTTTTATTGATGAATGTAAAAACATCAAGGTGGCTGAAGCGGATATGGCTAAGATGGAAAAGAAAGGCATGGCAACAGGTGTGCAAGCTGTTCATCCTGTCACAGGTGAGCTTATTCCTATCTGGGTAGCGAACTTCGTCTTGATGTCATATGGCTCTGGTGCAGTAATGGCAGTGCCAGCGCATGATGAGCGTGATTATGAGTTTGCAAATAAATATGGTATCGACATTAAGCAGGTGATCACGCCTACTGATGGCTTGGATATTTCAATAGAAGAGGGTGCTTATACTGAAAAAGGTATGCTCATCAACTCTGGGGAGTTTGATGGTTTAAGCTCTGCGGATGCTTTTAATGCAATAGCAGATTATTTGACTAAAGCAGGTAAAGGAGGCAAAACAGTTAATTATCGTCTGCGTGACTGGGGGGTGTCGCGACAGCGTTACTGGGGATGTCCTATACCGATTATTTATTGTGATGACTGTGGCGCAGTTCCTGTGCCAGAAAAGGATTTACCCGTCGAGCTACCTACTGAAATCGAATTTGATGAAACAGGTGGTTCTCCTATCAAGAAAATGCCTGAGTTTTATGAAACCAGTTGTCCGAGTTGTGGCAAGCCTGCAACGCGTGAGACAGATACCTTTGACACCTTCTTTGAGTCATCATGGTATTACGCGCGCTATACAGGAGCAGATAACGATCAATCAATGTTAGATGAGCGTGCTGATTATTGGCTTCCTGTCGATCAATATATTGGTGGTATCGAGCATGCGGTACTACATTTGTTATATGCACGTTTTTTCCATAAGTTAATGCGTGATGAAGGTCTTGTTTCATCCGATGAGCCATTCACCAAACTACTAACGCAAGGTATGGTATTAGCAAACACCTATTATCGTGAAAATGATAACGGCGGACAAGACTGGATTGCACCAGATCAAGTTGATGTGCAATTTGATGAAAAAGGGAAATCTGTAGGCGCAGTGTTACGAGAAGATGGCGAGCCAGTCTTAAGCGATGGCATGAGTAAAATGTCAAAATCTAAGAATAATGGTGTTGATCCGCAAGGCTTAATTGATCAATACGGCGCAGATACTTTGCGTCTATTTTCAATGTTTGCAGCACCGCCAGATCAAAGCATGGAGTGGTCAGATTCGGGGGTAGAGGGGGCAAACCGCTTTTTGCGTCGTTTGTGGCGACAAATTCACGAGCATAGCGCATTAGGGGCTGTCGCGTCTCTTGATGTTGCTAATTTGAATGATGATCAACGTGTAATACGCCGTAAATTATATTTGTCTTTGCAAAAAGTGACCGATGATATGTCGCGCCGTTTTACTTTCAACACCGCGATTGCAGCGAATATGGAATTATTAAATGATGTCGCCAAGTTTAAAGATGAAAGTGAGCAAGGAAGGGCGGTCAGACAAGAAGTCTTTGAAACAGTATTGCTGATGTTATCTCCTATCGCACCGCATATTTGCGAAGCGTTATGGGGCGTGTTAGGTAAATCGTCAACATTAATTGATGAATTGTGGCCCCAAGTTGATGACTCTGCTTTAGTGCAAGATAATATTGAATTGATGGTGCAGGTGAATGGAAAGTTACGTGGCAAAATTACCGTATCCGTTGATGCTAAAGATGATGATATTAAGCGACTAGCGCAAGATGCTGAAAATGTAAAAAAGTTTATTGTTGATAATTTGTCCGATAAATCCATCCGTAAAATAATCGTCGTGAAAGGTCGTTTGGTAAATATAGTAGTGGCGTAAAAACAAGGTGCAAATAATATGTTTATTAGCAGAGTGAGCTGCATGGTTGGACTAAAACTTGCCTATATCATATTGGGTTTTATCTTGCTGTCTTCGTGCTCTGGTAATGGCTTTCACTTGCGTGAGAATGTGAGCCTTTCTGGGGTTCATCAAGCAATTGCCATGCAAGGTATTTCTCCTGAATCAGACTTGTATGTCACTTTAGAGCAAGCTATTGCGGAGGCTGGGGGAAAGGTTGTTTCTCTTCCTAAAGCAGGTTCTGTTATTCGAATCAGTGAATTAAAGGAAGGTAAAAAAATAGTAGCGTATACCGAGGGCAGAATTGCACGAGAGTATTTGGTTTTTTTACGCTTTAATTATCAGCTTAAATATTCTGACAAAATACTGGAAAATCGGCTAATTAACTTGGATAAAACCTTAATTTATGACGCTAATTTTGTCCTTGGAAAGGCAGAGGAGGAGCGTCGTATTTTGCATTCCTTACGTGAAGAAGCAGCGCGCTTGATATTGCTACGTTTGCAATATAGCAAGCATTGATAAGTGCTTTTCATCTGAGTGACTATGGCTTGCTTG
>CAZQTJ010000005.1:3856-18548 GCA_964596035.1 uncultured Cocleimonas sp.
AAATTATGTCGATGCTGGAAGCGTATTTGCCTATCCTGATTTTTTTAGGGGTTGGTTTTGGTCTTGCAATAGTTATGTTGTTGCTCGGAGCCTTATTAAGCACACGTAAATCTTATGTGGCGAAAGACTCACCTTTTGAGTGTGGTTTCGAAGCATTTGAAGATGCCCGCATGAAATTTGATGTGCGTTACTATCTTGTCGCCATATTGTTTATTATTTTTGACTTGGAAATTGCTTTTCTTTTTCCTTGGGCTGTCGTTCTGGATAAAATTGGCTTATTTGGTCTCATTGCTATGGCCATTTTCTTGGGGATTCTAATCATTGGGTTTATCTATGAGTGGAAAAAAGGAGCTTTAGAATGGGAATAGAAGCGAGCAATACTCAAGAAGCAGGTTTTTTAACAACCTCCGCTGATAAGTTGGTTAACTGGGCTAGAACAGGGTCGCTTTGGCCGATGACTTTTGGCTTGGCATGTTGTGCCGTTGAAATGATGCAAGCAGGTGCAGCTCGCTATGATATGGATCGTTTCGGTGTTTTATTCCGCCCGAGTCCTCGTCAAGCAGATGTGTTAATTGTAGCGGGTACATTAACCAATAAAATGGCACCTGCACTACGCAAAGCATACGACCAAATGGCAGAGCCACGTTGGGTTATTTCCATGGGGTCATGTGCTAATGGCGGTGGTTACTACCACTACTCATATGCAGTAGTGCGTGGTTGTGATCGCATTATTCCAGTCGATATTTATATACCAGGTTGTCCCCCAACAGCCGAGGCTTTACTTTACGGTATTATCCAATTACAAAATAAAATTAAGCGCACGAATACACTATTTCGCAAGGTGGAAGCTTAATGGGTAAAACAACGTCTCCTATGATAGAAGCTTTGCAAGCTGAATTATCCACCGCATTAAGTGATAAAATTCAAAATTCTGTTATTGCTTTTAATGAATTGACCATCGAAGTATCTGCTACTGATCTGTTCGATGTGGCAATAAAGTTGCGCGATACACATGGTTTTGATCAACTAATTGATCTTTGTGCAGTTGATTACCTAAGCTATGGTGAGTCAGAGTGGGACGCAGACGTATCAGGCTTCAGCCGTGGCGTAAAAAATAAGGATGACCTGTTTAACTTTGATGCCAAGTCAGATGATAGCACTACGAGTAATGTTGAAGATGGTAGACGCTATGCTGTCGTTATCCATTTACTTTCAGTACAAAACAATAAACGAGTACGTGTAAAAATATACTGTGATGATAATGATGTGCCAATGATGGACTCTGTTCACTCAGTATGGAATGTTGCCAACTGGTTTGAACGAGAAGCCTTTGATCTATTCGGCATTATTTTTGTCAATCATCCCGATTTACGTCGTATATTGACCGACTATGGTTTTGTTGGGCATCCTTTCAGAAAAGACTTCCCCCTTATAGGTCAGGTAGAAATGCGCTACGACGAAGAGTTGAAGCGTGTTGTTTATGAGCCTGTTTCTATCGAACCCCGTGTTTTAGTACCGCGTGTTATTCGCGCATCGCAAGGTACAAAAGATGTAACAGAGGCGGATGATTAATGCCTGAGATTCGTAATTTTACTCTAAACTTTGGTCCCGTTCATCCCGCAGCGCATGGTGTATTACGCCTTGTACTAGAAATGGATGGTGAAGTAATAGAACGTGCCGACCCGCATATCGGCTTATTACATCGTGGCACAGAAAAATTAGCTGAAAGTAAGCCATACAATCAAACGATTGGTTATATGGATCGCCTCGATTATGTTTCGATGATGTGTAATGAACATGGTTATGTTTTAGCACTTGAAAAAATGTTAAATATTGAAGCACCTATTCGTGCTCAATATATTCGTGTCATGTTTGATGAAATCACACGAATTCTTAATCATTTATTATGGATAGGTGCTCATGCCTTAGACGTTGGCGCGATGACCATGTTTCTTTACGCATTTCGTGAGCGTGAAGACTTAATGGATGTATATGAGGCTGTTTCTGGTGCTCGTTTACATGCCACCTATTACCGTCCAGGTGGTGTGTATCGTGACTTACCCGATACCATGCCTTTGTATGAAAAATCTCGCTGGCATAGCGATGCAGATATTAAACGTTTAAATGCAAATCGTGGCGGGAGTGTTCTCGATTTTTTAGATGATTTCACTACGCGCTTTCCTGCTTATGTTGATGAATATGAAACATTATTAACAGATAACCGCATTTGGAAACAACGTTTAGTCGATATTGGGATCGTCTCGCCTGAACGTGCATTACAACTAGGTTTGACAGGCGCAATGCTACGTGGGTCAGGTGTTGAATGGGATTTGCGTAAAAAACAACCCTATGAAGTGTATGATCAATTAGATTTTGATATTCCTGTGGGTGTAAATGGCGATAGTTACGATCGTTATTTAGTGCGTATTGAAGAAATGCGCCAGTCCAATAAAATAATAAAGCAGTGTGTTGATTGGCTAGGTAAAAATCCTGGACCTGTTATTTTAGATGATTACAAAGTTGCACCGCCACCGCGCGCCTCAATGAAGTCCGATATGGAAGCCTTGATTCATCATTTTAAGTTATCAACCGAAGGTTATTGTTTGCCAGAAGGTGAGGCTTATGCGGCTGTGGAACATCCCAAAGGAGAGTTTGGTTGTTATATTGTATCGGATGGTGCAAATAAGCCTTACCGTTTGAAAATTCGCGCACCTGGTTTTGCCCATATGTCTGCAATGGATGAGCTAACAAAAGGTCATATGCTGGCAGATGTGGTAACTATTATTGGCACAATGGATATTGTATTTGGCGAGGTGGATCGATGAGTGAAACCATTATAAATGATATGAGAAACGCGTCAGGTGATGCTTCTGTGCTGACTCAGCATGAAATTGATGATATTAATGCATGGCTGAAGCGTTATCCTGAAGACCGATCACAATCCGCTTTGTTAGCAGCCTTGCGTGCGGTAATGCACGAAGATCATTATATATCACAAGCAAAAATGGATGCGGTCGCCGCTTATTTAAATATCCCTAAAATAGCTGTTTATGAAGTTGCTAGTTTTTACTCGATGTATGAGCTAGACGAGAAAGCAGCAGGGCGACATAGTATTTCTGTTTGTACTAATGTTTCTTGTATGTTGAATGGGTCGGATGAAATTGTTGACCACATAGAAGCAAAGCTTGGTATTAAAATGGGAGAGACAACGCCAGACGGTAAATTTTTCTTTAAAATAGAAGAAGAGTGTTTAGCCGCTTGTTGTGGTGCGCCAATGATGCAAGTAAATCATGTTTATTACGAAGGTCTTACAACAGCAAAGGTTGATGAGATTTTGGATGGCTTGGAGTAGGTTCGATGGTAGATCAAGTTTGCTTCATAACAAAAAAATATGGTGATGAGTCTCACACTTTAGCGAGTTACCTCAAAGAGGGTGGCTATCAGGCATGGGAAAAAATCCTCAAGGAAAGTGATGATCCTGATGATATTATCGAAGAGATAAAAGTTTCAGGTCTGCGTGGGCGTGGGGGGGCTGGCTTCCCAACAGGTATGAAGTGGAGCTTTATGCCTCGCAAAATGCCAGGTCAAAAATATATTGTTTGTAATTCGGATGAGTCTGAACCTGGTACGTGTAAAGACCGTGATTTATTACGCTTTAATCCACATGCTTTAGTTGAAGGCATGGCAATAGCAGGTTATTGCATTGGCGCAACGGTTGGTTACAACTATATGCGTGGCGAGTTTATGGATGAGCCATTTATCCGTTTTGAACAAGCAGTAAAAGAAGCCTATGAAGCGGGGTTTTTAGGGAAGGATATTTTAGGGTCAGGTGTTGATTTTGATTTACATGGGTCTCTTGGTGCGGGTGCTTATATTTGTGGTGAAGAGACCGCTTTATTAGAGTCTTTAGAAGGTAAAAAAGGTCAGCCTCGTTTTAAACCTCCTTTTCCTGCTAGTTTTGGCTTGTATGGTCGTCCAACCACAATTAATAATACAGAAACACTTTCTTCAATCCCTGTTATTTTACGTAAGGGTGGAGAGTGGTTTAGAGATTTAGGTGTCGAAGGCTCGGGCGGTGAAAAGCTGTTTTCTATGTCAGGGCAGTTACAAAACCCAGGAAACTTCGAAGTACCAATGGGTATTCCTTTTCGTGATCTGCTAGAAATGGCGGGCGGAATGCGTGAAGGGCGTAAATTAAAAGCGATTATTCCTGGTGGCTCATCGGTTCCTGTCATGCCTGCGGACATTGCAATGGAATTAACAATGGACTACGACACCATCGCAAAAGCAGGCTCTTATCTAGGCTCTGGTGCAGTCATGGTGATAGACGATAGCACCGACATGGTGAAGTTGTTACAACGTATATCACGTTTCTATTTTTCAGAGTCTTGTGGTCAGTGTACACCGTGTCGAGAAGGCACAGGTTGGCTGTATCGAATGTTGACACGTATTGTAGAAGGTAATGGCACACTGGAAGACATAGATCGTTTAGATGATGTTGCTCATAAAATAGAAGGTCGCACTATTTGTGCATTAGGAGAAGCCGCAGCCATGCCAGTATGGAGCTTTATAAAGCACTTTAGAGAAGAGTTTGTTTATTACGTTGAGCATGGTTGCTCAATGGTAAAGTTTAAATAATTATCGTTTGGTCATCGTATTTGATGATTATTGCGCCGTTCTTAGGTGTCAGGGTTGAGTAGGTAAGAGAAGTATGAGCGAAGAATTAGTCACAATCAAAATTAACGATCAGGAAATTCAGGTTAAGTCTGGTTCCATGTTAATTGAGGCTGCTGATGATGCTGGTATTCATATACCACGATTCTGCTACCACAAAAAATTATCTATCGCGGCCAATTGCCGTATGTGCTTAGTTGAGGTTGAGCGAGCACCAAAGCCAATGCCAGCCTGTGCTACGCCTGTTAATGATGGTATGAAGGTGTGGACTCGGTCAGAAAAAGCGTTATCTGCACAAAAAGATAATATGGAGTTTTTACTGATTAATCATCCGCTTGACTGTCCAATATGCGATCAAGGCGGAGAGTGTGAGTTGCAAGACTTATCAGTTAAGTCAGGTGGAAGCTCGTCGAATTTTCAAGAAATTAAACGCGTTGTTTTAGATAAAAATATTGGCTCTTTAGTCGCAACAGAAATGACACGCTGTATCCAATGTACTCGATGTGTACGCTTTGGTGAAGAAATTGCGGGTTTAAGAGAGATGGGCGCTCTTGGTCGTGGCGATCGTATGGAAATTGGCACGTTTGTTGAGCAAAGCCTTCAATCCGAGTTGTCAGGTAATATTATCGACATCTGTCCTGTCGGCGCTTTAACGGCTAAGCCTTCTCGTTATAAAGCACGTCCTTGGGAGGTTGTACAAACCCCATCCATTGCTTCGCACGATAGTGTGGGGTCGAATATATATGTACACAGCTTTAAGCATCAAGTTGTGCGCACGGTATCAAGAGAAAATGAAGCGGTTAATGAGTGCTGGATTTCGGATAGAGATCGTTTTAGTTATGAAGGTGTCACTGCGGAAGATCGTTTGCATAAACCAATGATCAAGCAGAATGGTGTTTGGCGAGAGCTTGAGTGGAGTGATGCACTTGAAGCAATTGCAGAGAGAATGAAAGTAACCGATGTTGACCAAGTCGGTGCTTTGGTTTCTCCGCGCGCGACGCTTGAAGAGCAGTATTTATTGCAAAAAATGTTACGCGCATGTGGCGTAAATAATATAGACCACCGCTTACGTCAAAGTGATTTTTATGATCAAGACTTAGCGCCTCTTGCTCCTTCATTAGGCGTTAGTATTGCAGACTTAGAAGAGCAAAATGCTGTTCTGCTAGTAGGATCTAATGTCCGTAAAGAGCAGCCAATGATTAATCATCGCTTGCGTAAAGCGGCTCTTAATGGCGCATCAATTATGACGGTTAACCCGCGTCGTTATGAATTTAATTACGATGTTGCTGAGCAATTAGTTGGTAATGCGACAGAAATGCTGGAACAGTTAGCTGCTATAGCAATAGCAAGTGGCGATGTTCCAAGTGCTGTTGATGATTTGTTAAAAGATGTTGAGGTGACAGATGCGGCAAAAGCAGTATCTGAAAACTTAAAACAGTCGGATAAAGCGATTGTACTGTTAGGTAATATTGCAGTATCACACCCTCAATATTCAGCTTTACGTGCTCTCTCAATTGTTATTGCAGAGAATACTGGTGCAGTTGTTGGTTCTTTAGTCGAATCAGCAAATACGGCGGGAGCATGGATAGCAGGTGCTGTACCGCATCGTCAGTCATCAGGAAAAAATATTGAGGAAGCAGGTAAAAATGTTAGCGAAATGCTAACGTCTAACCTGAATATGTTTATATTGTTAGATGTAGAACCAGAGCTTGACTGTGAAGATCCACAATTAGCTTTAGCCGCCATGAGGCAAGCGGAGTGTGTGGTTGCTATCACTCCGTTTGCCAGTGAGACTTTAAAATCGTTTGCCGATATTTTACTACCTGCTTCAACCTCATTGGAAACCTCGGGTACTTTTGTAAATGCAGAAGGGACTTGGCAAGGTTTTATGGGAGCAAGTAAGCTTCCTGAAGAAGCACGACCTACATGGAAAATATTACGCGTTTTAGGTAATGCTTTAAATGTGGCGGGTTTTGATTATGTCTCGTCTGAAGATGTGCGCAATGAATTACAGTTGGAAATGGAGGGTGTCGTTAATGAAGCTAATAGCAATAATGAGCTTATGCAGATTTACCAAAAGCATACGCTTTCCTCAGGTTTGCAACGCATTTTTGAAGTATCCGCTTGCAAAAGCGACAGTTTAGTTAGAAGAGCAACCGCCTTGAATATGACTGATACAGAAACTGAGTCACAGATTTATATGAATTCTGTAGAAGTAGATAAATTAGGTTTGTCGGCTGGTGCGAGTGTGAGTCTTACTCAAGGTGTAGCGAGTGCAACAGCGAAGATAGCGATTGATAATAATGTCTCTGAAAATTGTGTGTTGATTTTAGGGGGAACAGAGCTTGCTTCAAACCTTGGGGCTTCCTTTGGAGAAATAGGTGTTAGCGCAATATAGCATCACTTACGTTGTAGAATAAATATATCAAGCAACTGTTGCTTGAAGATCAAACACTTATAGAGAGTTATGTATTTTGGATAGTTTAATCGCAATTTGGGAAGGTGTACCAGACGGTTTGCAAACCGTTATTGTGATCTTGTTAAAGATCGTTGCTATTCTATTGCCATTGATTTTAGCGGTCGCTTATACAACCTTTGCCGAGCGTAAAGTGATTGGCTATATGCAGGTTCGTTGTGGACCAAATAGAGTCGGTCCTAAAGGATGGTTACAGCCGATAGCCGATGTCGTTAAACTGATGTTTAAGGAGATCATCACTCCAACAGAATCAAGTAAAGCTGTCTTTTTTATCGCGCCTATTCTTGCGCTTGCTCCAGCTTTAGTCGTTTGGTCGGTTGTTCCTTTCTTTGAAGGCGGTGTGTTAGCGAATGTTAATGCAGGTTTATTGTTTGTATTAGCGATAACGTCTTTGGATGTTTTTGGAATCATTCTTGCGGGTTGGGCATCGAACTCTAAATATGCCATTTTAAGTTCCATGCGAATTGGCGCACAAATGGTTGCTTATGAGATAGCAATGGGCTTTGCACTAGTTGGCGTATTAATGGCGGCAGGCAGTCTTAATCTATCCGATATTGTTCATGCTCAGTCAGGCGGCATACAAAATTGGTTCATGTGGCCACTGTTTGGTTTGTTAGTTGTTTATTTTATATCAGGAGTAGCAGAAACCAATCGTGCGCCTTTTGATGTGGCTGAGGGTGAGTCAGAAATCGTTGCTGGTTTCCATGTGGAATACTCAGGAATGGCGTTTGCTTTGTTCTTCTTAGCTGAATACGCCAGTATGCTGTTAATTTCAGTATTAACGACTTTATTATTCTTAGGCGGCTGGTTGTCTCCTTTTGAGAGCTTCGAGAGCTTACTAGCAATACCCGTTATAGGTACTTTCTTTGATAGTGGTTTTCATTGGTTGATTTTTAAATCTTTGATCTTTCTGTTTTTATACCTGTGGTTTAGAGCAACTTTCCCACGTTATCGTTACGATCAAATTATGCGCTTGGGTTGGAAGATTTTAATACCCGTTACATTAATTTGGATTTTTGGTGAAGGTATTGCCATTGGATTAGGATGGGAGCCTTGGAAATGATTAGTTCAATTAAGCATTTTATAAAAACATTTACACTTTTTGAGCTATTACAAGGGCTTAGTGTTACAGGTAAATATTTCTTTGCGAAGAAAATAACCGTTCAGTATCCAGAACAAAAAACCCCTATATCACCACGTTTTCGTGGTCATCATGCTTTGCGTCGCTACCCTAATGGGGAAGAGCGTTGTATTGCTTGTAAATTATGCGAGGCAGTATGTCCCGCACTGGCTATTGATATAGAGTTAGAAGAGCGTGCAGATGGTACGCGTAGAACGACAAAGTACGATATTGATATGTTTAAGTGTATCTATTGTGGCTTTTGTGAAGAGGCTTGTCCTGTTGATGCGATCGTGGAAACCCAAATTTTTGAGTATCACTTTGAAGAGCGTGGTGAGCATATTATGACGAAAGAAAAGCTGTTAGCTTTTGGTGATAAGCATGAGATGGATATTGCAAAACACAGAACAGAGGATGCACCTTATCGTTAGATTTTAAAGGTCGTAGATAAATCTTCATCTTTCAGCGGTAATAGTGACGTCAGAGGTATTAAATTAAATGACATTTGAGCAGTTCATCTTCTATATATTTGCAACAGTAACCATAGCTTCTGCTATTGGTGTAGTGACTGTACGTAACCCTGTTTACGCAGCATTGTTTCTTATATTAGCTTTTTTCACCAGTGCGGCGACATGGATACTATTAGAAGCTGAGTTTCTAGGTGTTGTATTAGTGTTAGTTTATGTCGGTGCCGTTATGGTGCTATTTCTTTTTGTTATTATGATGTTAGATATTAATATTGATCCTTTGCGTGAAGGGTTTATTCGCTACCTACCTGTTGGAATATTAGTAGCTGTTATTGTGGCGGCTGAAATAATTATGGTATTAAGTTCTGATACTTTCAATATGGCAATTCCTGACCCTATGCCTTTGAGTTATAGCAATACCGAAGCATTAGGTGAAATTTTATATACAGAATATGTTTACCCGTTTGAGTTAGCTGCTGTTATTTTAGTCGTGGCGATTATTGCAGCTATTTCGCTCACCATGCGTAAACGCAAAGATACGACAAAGCATCAAAATCCTTCAGAGCAAATACGCGTCAGAAGTAAAGATCGTTTACGTATCATCAAAATGAATTCAGAGGAGAAGCAATAAATGATCCCGTTATCGCATTTTCTCATATTAGGTGCTTTACTATTTTCTATTAGTATTGCAGGTATCTTCCTTAATCGTAAAAACATCATTATTTTACTGATGTGTATCGAGCTGATGTTGCTGGCGGTGAACCTTAACTTTATCGCTTTTTCTCATTATTTAGGTGATATGGCAGGGCAAATTTTTGTCTTTTTTATTCTAACCGTTGCAGCAGCAGAGGCAGCTATCGGTTTAGCTATTCTTGTGGTTGTCTTTAGAAATCGTCGCACGATCAATGTGCAAGAACTTGATCAGATGAAGGGGTAATAAATATCATGACGATGGAATCTATCTATCTAGCTATTCCCCTTGCGGCATTGTTAGGTTCGGTAATAGCTGGTTTTTTTGGTAGCAAAATAGGGCGCAAAGGCGCACATATCGTGACACTGCTCGGTGTCGGTATTGCTTGTCTTTTATCATTCGTTGTTTTAAAGCATATTGTTTTTGATGGTAATAGCTATAACGGCTCTGTTTATACTTGGATGGTCGTTGAAGGCGTAAAGTTTGAAGTCGGCTTTCTTATTGATAATTTAACGGCAATGATGATGGTCGTCGTCACGTTTGTGTCGTTGATGGTGCATATTTATACTATTGCTTATATGTCTGATGATGACCATAACTGGCCCAAATCGAGCAGGGCAGGTGACAATAGTTATCAGCGTTTCTTTAGCTATATTTCATTATTCACCTTCTCAATGCTTATGTTAGTTATGTCAAATAACTTCATGCAGTTATTCTTCGGCTGGGAAGCAGTCGGCTTAGTTTCTTATCTGTTAATTGGTTTCTGGTCTACACGTGAAACCGCTATTTTTGCGAATATGAAAGCATTTTTAGTCAACCGTGTGGGAGACTTTGGTTTTTTGCTTGGTATAGGCGCTATTTTTGCTTACACGGGTTCTTTGGACTACAAAGAAGTCTTTGCAAAGCTAGCGGAAATATCTG
This sequence comes from uncultured Cocleimonas sp., assembly GCA_964596035.1. Lineage (GTDB taxonomy): Bacteria > Pseudomonadota > Gammaproteobacteria > Thiotrichales > Thiotrichaceae > JAGLBW01. Next base: position 14,206 of record CAZQTJ010000005.1, read on the forward strand.
AGCTAACCATTTCAATTATACCAAATCAAGAGTGGTCGTTAATGACCGTGGCAGCTATATTGCTCTTTATTGGCGCGATGGGTAAATCAGCTCAAGTACCACTCCATGTTTGGTTACCAGATTCAATGGAAGGTCCAACACCTATATCAGCATTGATACATGCGGCAACTATGGTAACAGCAGGTATCTTTATGGTATCGCGTATGTCACCAATCTTTGAGTTATCAGAGGTTGCGTTAAACTTTATTTTGATTATAGGTTCTATAACGGCATTCTTTATGGGTTTGATTGGTATTGTGCAAAATGATATCAAGCGTGTTGTGGCTTATTCAACATTATCTCAACTAGGCTATATGACGGTTGCACTAGGAGCATCTGCGTATAGTGCTGGCGTATTCCACTTAATGACCCATGCTTTCTTTAAGGCTTTGCTATTTCTTGCCGCAGGTTCGGTCATTATGGCAATGCACCATGAACAAGATATTCGTAAAATGGGTGGTTTAAAGAAATACATGCCAATTACTTATTGGACCTCACTCATTGGCTCACTCGCGTTAATCGGTTTCCCATTTTTCTCAGGCTTTTTCTCGAAAGATATGATTATTGAAGCTGTACATGAGTCTCACTTATCGGCTGCTGGATTTGCTTATATTATGGTCTTGTTAGGTGTCTTTGTTACCGCATTTTATAGCTTCAGAATGTTCTTCTTGGTATTTCATGGAGAGGAGCGCATGGATGAACATACAAAATCCCATTTGCGTGAATCTCCTCTAACCGTAACAATTCCTCTGGTTGCTTTAGCGATACCTGCCGTCATTGCGGGTTATCTTGTCTATCCAATGGTTGTCGGTGATTTCTTTGAAGGTGTTATTTATACCAGTGAAGCACATCCTGTTATTGAAGAATTATCAGCAAGCTATCATGGTATTTGGATGTTTGTTTTGCATGGTTTAATGGCTCCCCCCTTTTGGTTAGCGATGAGTGGTTTAGTAAGTGCTTGGTATATCTACATGAAGAAACCTTCCATTGCTCAATGGGGGTACGATAAGTTCCGTTGGTTGCATACATTGTTAGATAAAAAATACTTTGTTGATGACTTTAACCAGACCGTATTTGCAGGTGGGGCATTAGCACTTGGTAAAGGTTTGTGGGCAGCAGGTGATCGTTTCTTGATTGATAACCTTGTGGTGAATGGCTCTGCTAAAGTCGTCGCTTGGTTCTCTGGAATTATTCGTCATATTCAAACAGGTTATTTATACCATTATGCTTTCTCGATGATTATTGGTGTGTTGTTAGTGATTAGCTGGCTGATTTTTGGGGTGAACTATGTTTGATGGATATTTGCTCAGTGTATTAGTGTGGCTACCCATTTTAGGTGGATTACTAACCTTATTTGTTAATGAGCGATTCTTAGCGCGCCCAGTGGCATTGCTTGTTAGTGTATTGACCTTTATTTTAAGCATTCCTCTTTGGACTGACTTTGATCCTAATGGCTTTGCAATGCAGTTTGTAGAGCTTGTTCCTTGGATTGATGCCTTTAATATCAACTATCATTTGGGTGTTGATGGTATCGCGATGCCATTAATTCTCTTAAATACCTTTACCACGGTATTAATAGTCATTGCAGGTTGGCAAGTTATTCAGAATAAAGTAGGTCAATATATGGCCGCTTTCTTGATAATGGAAGGCATCATCAATGGTGCGTTTGCAGCTCAAGATGCCATCTTATTCTACGTATTTTTTGAAGCAATGTTGATACCAATGTTTATTGTGATTGGTATTTGGGGCGGAGCTGATCGTGTTTATGCCACGATGAAGTTCTTCCTTTATACCTTCTTTGGATCAGTGTTTATGCTGATTAGTTTGCTGTATATGTATTCGCAAGGAAATAGCTTTGCGATTGCTGATCTGCATCATCTAGAATTAGGAATGACGGCACAGATATTAATCTTCCTATCTTTTCTTATTGCTTTTGGTGTCAAAATTCCTATGTGGCCAGTACACACATGGTTACCAGATGCTCATGTACAAGCACCAACAGGTGGTTCAGTTGTACTAGCTGCTATTATGTTGAAAATAGGTGGCTATGGCTTTCTTCGCTTTACTTTGCCAATGGTTCCAGACGCATCAGCAGAGTTGTCGTGGCTAGTTATCTTTATGTCGCTTGTGGCTGTTGTTTATATTGGCTTTATTGCACTCGTCCAGTCAGACATGAAAAAGTTAGTCGCTTATTCATCAATTGCTCACATGGGGTTTGTAACCTTAGGACTTTTTCTCGTGTACCCTATTATTGCCAATACAGGCGCTTCGACAGGTTCGGCTTTGGCAGTGCAGGGTAGTATGGTGCAAATGGTTTCTCATGGCTTCATATCAGGGGCGATGTTCCTTAGTATTGGTGTTTTGTATGACCGTATGCATACAAGGGAAATATCTGCTTATGGTGGTGTTATCAATAGAATGCCTGTTTTTGGCGCGCTATTTATCTTCTTTGCAATGGCAAATACAGGTTTACCAGGAACATCAGGATTTGTTGGTGAATTTATGATTATCTTGGCAAGTTTTAAAGCTAATTTCTGGATTGCGTTTCTTGCTGCAACAACCTTGATTGTTGGGGCTGCCTATACACTATGGCTAGTGAAGCGCGTTATTTTAGGTGAAGTAGCTAATAATGAAGTAGGTGCTTTAAAAGATCTTAATCTTCGTGAATTCTTTATGCTGGGTGTTCTTGCTATAGCCGTACTTGCATTAGGTTTATGGCCAGACCCTTTAACTCATGTGATGACAGATACAATAGACCATATTATTCAGCAAGCAACTAGCTCTAAGTTGCCGACGCAATAGGATTAAAAATGCCAGAATATTTATCAGAAATTGCTCCAGCCTATCCAGAAATTTTTCTGTTGATAGCAACGTGTGCAGTGTTATTACTTGATCTCTTTGTTAAAGATTACCAACGCTATATTACCTATATAGCGGCGCAAGCGAGCTTATTATTTACAGCATGGTTGGTTTATACAGTGACTGATAATGCAACGGTTATCACTACCTTTAATGATATGTTTGTTGCTGATCCTATGGGGCGTGTCCTTAAAATATCGATTATTTTAATAACGATGGCAGTATTTGCTTATTCTCGTCCTTATTTAAAAGATCGAGGTATGTATAAAGGAGAGTTGTTTACATTAGGTCTATTTGCCGTTTTGGGTATGATGGTGATGGTCTCTGCAAAGACTATGTTACTTATTTATTTGGGACTGGAATTATTATCGCTGTCATTATATGCAATGGTTGCCTTTCGACGTGATAATAGTCACGCTTCTGAAGCGGCCATGAAATATTTTGTGCTAGGCGCAATAGCCACAGGTATGTTGCTGTATGGAATGTCCATTATTTATGGCTTAAGTGGAAGTTTAAACCTCTCGCATATAGCGACCTACCTATCAGGGCAAGAAGCTACTATGTCTAACCTAGGTTTACTATTAGGCTTGTCTTTTATCTTAGTAGGTTTAGGCTTTAAGTTAGGTGTTGTTCCTTTTCATATGTGGATTCCCGATGTCTATCATGGTGCGCCAACAGCAATTACCATGTTTTTGGGTGCGGCACCTAAAATAGCTGTTTTTGCTATGGTGTTTCGCTTATTAGCAGAAGGCTTAGGCGACATGGTTGTTGGCTGGCAACAGATACTTGTTCTTCTCGCCGCATTATCCTTATTTGTCGGTAATGTCATTGCGATTGCTCAAACCAATTTAAAGCGTATGTTAGCGTATTCAACTATCTCTCATATGGGATTCGTTGTAATGGGGATTTTAGCCGCTACAGAAGCAGGCTATGCAGCTTCTATGTTCTATATCATTACCTACGCTATTATTTCTATGGGTGGTTTTGCCGTTATTATTTTCCTAAGTAATAAAGAGACAGAAGCTGATGAATTATCTGATCTAAAAGGTTTAAGTTCTCGTCATCCTTGGGTTGCCTTCATGATGCTACTGTTTTTATTCTCTATGGCGGGAATGCCACCAACGGTCGGGTTCTATGCAAAACTGTCTGTTATCCAAGCAGTTGTAGGGGCTGATATAATCTGGTTAGCAGTGTTTGCCGTCGTTATGTCTGTCATTGGAGCTTATTATTACTTGCGTGCAATTAAAATCATGTATTTTGATGAAGCAGACAAAGATACCGTTCCAGCTAAAGCAGGTTTTGAATTTGGCGCTTTGCTTAGTTTTAATGGTTTAGCTGTTCTTGGTTTGGGCATACTACCTGGTTTCTTAATGTCTGTCTGTGTTGCATCTGTGGGTGCTATTCTTTAACCTGATTCCGTGATGAATTAATAACTTATTCTCCGT
>CAZQTJ010000006.1:0-7343 GCA_964596035.1 uncultured Cocleimonas sp.
TAAGCCCATAATATAGAATTTATTACTCATGATATATACCTTGGCTTTATACATCGACCCTATGATGCAACATAAACTGTATATTTAGCCGACATCTTATATTTTTGCAAGCAAGCTTGTTTCTTCTCAAAAAAAATCCCCACTAAAAAGTGAGGACTTTATCAACAATAAAAAGCTGAAGTCTTAGTTAATATTACGCAACAACAGACTCACGAATTTTATTGATTGCATTACTTTCTAACTGACGAATACGCTCTGCTGAAATACCATATTTAGCAGCTAATTCTTGCAGTGTTGCCTTTTTATCAACTAACCAACGGCTTGCTAGAATATCTTTACTGCGCTCATCTAGTTGCTCTAGTGCTTTTCTAAAAATTGCTTGCTTATGGTCTTTCCAATCTTCTTCTTCTAACACTTCAGCAGGGTCTAGTTCTTCTGTCTTTAGGTATAAGCTTGGAGAGTAGGCGTTATCGTCATCATCTTGACCTGGCGCTAAATCAAAACCGAGGTCTTGACCACTCATGCGCTTTTCCATTTCAAGCACGTCTTTACTGGTTACACCTAAGGTATCTGCAACATCGTTCACTTCTTTTTGGTTCAACCAACCTAAACGTTTTTTGCTACTACGTAGGTTGAAAAATAATTTACGTTGCGCTTTAGTAGTAGCAACTTTTACAATTTTCCAGTTACGTAAAATGTATTCATGCATTTCTGCGCGTATCCAATGTACCGCGAATGATACTAAACGCACGTTCATTGTAGGGTCAAAGCGTTTAACTGCTTTCATTAAGCCGACGTTACCTTCTTGAACAAGGTCTGCTAGTGGTAAACCATAACCGTTATAGCCACGTGCTACTTTAATAACGAAACGTAGGTTGTGTAATATCAACATACGCGCAGCATCGAGGTCTTCCTCTTCTCGTAAGCGAAATGCGAGTTTTTTCTCTTCTGCTACTGTTAAGACAGGTAACTCGTGTACAGATTGTATATAGCCTTCAATACTTGCTGCTGTTACGGGTATTAATTGATTGTGTATTGTATGTGTACTGCTCATGTTTATCTTTCCTCATGTCTGGTGACATCTTAGCACTCTAAAGGTAAGAGTGCTAATAAAGGTGTTAGTTCCCTGATTATTAGTTTATCTTGTTCATTCATTTAAGGATGAAAATACTTTATCTGCTGTCGCGATGGTTTGCTCTAAGTCTTCATTCGTATGAGCACTTGAGACAAATCCTGCTTCGTATGCTGATGGCGCTAAGTTGATCCCTGCCTCTAACATACCGTGGAAAAAGTGATTAAATTGCTCAACATTACAAGTCATCACTTCATTGAAGCTTTTTACACCTTCTATATCAGTAAAAAACAAACCGTACATTGCGCCGACTCTATTGCTTGTTAGTGGGATATTATTTTTCTTTGCTGCCGCTAACATGCCATCTACGAACATTTTGGTCTTTGCACTGAGGTCTTCATAAAAACCTTCACGAGATATAATGTCTAATGTTTTCAAACCTGCTGCCATTGCTATCGGATTACCTGACAATGTACCTGCTTGATAGACAGGACCAACAGGAGATAATGCTTCCATTATGTCTTTTCTTCCGCCAAAGGCTCCTACTGGCATTCCGCCACCAATAATTTTACCCAGTGTTGTTAGGTCTGGCTTGACATTGTAAATCGATTGCGCTCCGCCTAGCGCAACGCGAAAACCTGTCATAACTTCATCAAATATCAAAACTGCACCGTGCTTATCACAGACTTCCCGTAAGGTTTCTAAGAAGCCTTCGACAGGTGGAATACAGTTCATATTTCCTGCAATTGGCTCGATAATGATGCAAGCTATCTCGTCACCCATTTTGTCAAATAGATCTTTTACTTGCTGAATATCATTATAGTCTAGTGTTAATGTGTGTTTAGCGAGACCTTCTGGTACACCTGGAGAGCTTGGCTCGCCAAATGTTAATGCCCCCGAACCTGCTTTAACGAGAAGTGAGTCACCATGTCCATGATAACCACCTTCGAATTTAACGATATTATCTCGCCCTGTGAAACCACGCGCTAATCGAATAGCAGACATGGTTGCTTCTGTACCAGAACTCACCATGCGCACCCTTTCTATCGACGGCATAAGTTCGCTAATACGCTCCGCCATAGTGATTTCAATTTCAGTTGGCGCACCGTAGCTCAGACCTTGTGTTGCTGCCTTTTGTACGACTTCAATGACTTCAGGGTTTGCATGACCTGCAATCATTGGCCCCCAGGAACCGACATAATCAATATAACGCTTGCCATCAACATCATAAAGGTATGCACCTTCTGCTCTCTCGATGAAAAGTGGTGTGCCACCGACACTTTTGAATGCGCGAACAGGAGAATTAACGCCTCCTGGGATTAATTTTTTTGCTTTTAAAAATAACGCTTGGGATTTACTCACAATTTCTCTCTATATATAGTTTATTTATTATGTCCACCTACTTGCATCAAAGTAGCAGGTTGTCAACTTAAAGCGGGACAGCTTATCGAGTGTCGCGAGATAAGCTCACACGATATTTTTGTCGGATGACGTTTTATTGCTAAGCAATAAAATCTTATCCAAGCTACATTAATATATTCGTCCTGCCTTAAGTTGGTAACCAAAGAGGATAAGTTACTCACCAGCGGGACTTGTAAATTTATCATTTAAACGTTGCACGAATAGATCAATATCGTGACGGATCCCCTCTACTTTTTTAATGGTACGTCTACCCCAGCCAGCAGGGTTGCTGAAAAATACACTACGGAAAAAACCTGTACTCTTTAAAAAAGCATTACGCACACTTCCATATGACTCATCATCACTCAGTGTTTTTGCTATGCTATTAGCTATTTTCTTTTTAATGACAAAATGTAGGATCAAAAAAATTAATAATAAAGATAATGACGCGGTTAATAGTACCATTGGTGCTGGAATTGCGGTAAAACGCCATAAACCAAGCCAATAACTAATACCAATAGACCCTGCTAATAAAATAGTGGCGATCACTATATCAATCCATATTATCCGCTTACGCCATAATTGCTTAGCTTGTTTTATCTGTGGTATAGCTTGCTGTTCTATTTGATTAGTGAGGGATTCTATCCCGCCAATAATGCGATAGACACGCTCTATGTTAAGGTCTTCCATTCGTTTGGTGATTTTAGTGTAATCACTATCACGCTTAGCAACATAACGCTCCCAAACAGTTTTATTTTCAACGGGTACGGCTAAATCTTTATTAAACATGACGTAAAAACGCCCTGAAGTAAGCCCTGTTTGCACTAAAGCTTTCTGCCATGCTGCAATAATATCTTCAAGATTATCGTCTTTTGCGGATGAATCTATCTGATTTAAAATAAACAAGAATTTACTGCTGTCATTTCTTCTTTGAGCACCTTTAACTAAATGTTCTAGTGTATCTTGCATTGCTCCAGGCTCAGGGTGACGCGCATCAAAAAACACCAAGACTAAATCAGAAAGATCAATAATATGATCCGTCAGTTTTAAGATAGATTTACGTTGCTCATCGGCATCAAAACCAGGGGAGTCGATAAGAATTTTTCCACGGACTTGCTCGCTAGGTGCAGCTTTCATTTGTAAATAATTATCTATTTTTGCTCCTTCACCTTTGCTAACCTTTTCTATATCATCACTAATTTGATAAAAAGGAAAACGAGGATCACCATCTAAAGCAATACCTGGAAGTGTTCTAACTTCAGAATCAGCGCTATAAGTCACTACGGTAAAACGATCATCAACCGCTTGATTACCTGTGTTTTGTATATCTATTCCTAAATATGAATTGATGAAACTAGATTTACCTGCTGAAAAGGTTCCTAATACCGAGATTAAAGGCCACCATGATATCTGAGTTGCATATGACTCACTATTTTTTAGTAGCCCTATTTTCTGTGCCACTATATCTAGCATTCGATAACGATCTACCACAGAAACGAGTACGGGATTTTCACGTTTCAAATGGTCTTGTAAACGATCTAAACGTTGTGACATTCTTTTGTCTGGAGTCATCGAGATTACCTCTAACTAATAAATCGACAAATATGATTTTAAGAAATAAATTTTGGGGAAATGAACGGTGAAATTTATCTAAAAGTGGAGAAACTAGGCATTTAGTTAGCCTCACTCTTTGAGGCAATATACAGCATATTTTAGATATTTGAAGCAGTAGGTATCGATAGAGCGGGAAGAGAATATGGATAATTTACCATTTGCCCGTCAAAACCAAGAAATGGACTTAATGAGCTTTGATCATTTGAACCTTTGGCTGTCGTAGCAGGTGCTATAGGGGCAGGTTTTGTTATATTATTAGGTGTCAATAATGGTAGCGGTGCTTGTATTGCCGCATTTTGTGGTTGCAACGCAGGATAAGCATAATATGAAGGAGGTAATGGAGCTGATGAACCGCTATTACTCGACCATGGTAAAAAGTTATTCATAAACCCAAGTGGTTTAGAAATACTTTGATTTAAACTCCACATATCCCTTTGCATATTGTTTGTTGAAGCCGCCATATCGTAGGTTGCTGACTTTAATCCACCAATACTATTGACCATTGCATTAGTGTTATTATTCATGCTACCAATATCACCCGACATGCTTTGGGTTGTTGTAACTAAATTATTCATGTGGGTTGACATGCCCGACATTGTACCTGAAATAGAGTCCATGTTTTTTTCAACCGAACCTGCCATAGATGCTATTGTATCCGACATCTTATGCACATCTGACGATAAAGATTGTATTAAATAAAAACCATAAGCCGCTAATATAATAAATGCAAACATTGCGGGGTAGACCAGCATTTGCATTGTCTTATTATTGCCTTCTGATTTTGCCTCAAAATCACGAAGTTCACGTTCAAGCTCACGTACATATTCTTCATTTAAATCGCTATTTTCAGCCATTTTTCGTCATTCCTCTCTTTCTACTTTACATATAAATGTCTAATGATTTCCCATCCAATAAATCAGCTATATTTAACTCTAGGAGCTTGTCTGAGAATATGAGACGTAGCGAGGGAAATCTGATTTGAGCTATATTTTTAATCAATTCAAGAAGAATAGTCATTCTATTTAACGAAAATTGAGGAAAAATATAGCCAAATTCAGCTTTTCCGCAGTAGGCTCACTGTTCTCGGACAAGCTCCTAAGAGCTTGTCCGAGAACTAAATAATGTCGATATTTTTTCTACATATTGTGGCTTTTTTTAAAAGTAGTCTACACTTTTGTAGCCCGTATAAAGTTTACGTAATACGGGATAGAGCGTTGCTACGATCTCCCGTATTACGCTTAGGCTATATACGGGCTACGAAAAGAGCCAATAACGTGTAAAGCGATATGAAGGATGCCTATTATCACCTCTATTTTTATTTAACTACACTTTGCATGTACTTATTAATTTCTGCTGCTTTATCAGGGTAAAATAAACCAATAAAACCAATCATATTAGATACACGTTCCGCATTACCTTTCTTGATCATTGGAATTGCAATATCTGCATAAAGGCTCGCTGATTTCTCTGGAAAACCTTGTCTCCAATATACATTGCCTAATTCACCTTTATGCTCAACAACATTTGGCTCACGTTCAATGAGCTGCTGATAAATACTAGCCGCTTCATCTAAACCATTATTCCAGTAGGCTTCTCTTGCCATTAATAATAAGTCATCGACTGATTTATTACCTAAGTCACTTGCTGATAACGCTTGCCCTGTTGAAGAAACTTCTGTAGAGGCAACGTCTTCTGCTGGAGTTGTTACCGCCTCAGAAGCGGCTGCTTTTGTATCATTTGTATCACCAGTATTGACAGTCGCATTATTTACAGGTGCAGAAACCGCTGGCACCGCCACCTGTACTTGTTGGTGATTAGCTACCGTATTCATAGTGTTAGCACTCACAGAGGTGGCTGTCGCTACAACAGTGCTTTGCTGACCTGCATTAGCTGCCGTATTTTCTGCCACATGATGATCAGAGCCTTGACCGCCAGCAGAGCTATTGACTTCTACATGCTCATTACTTGCAATATTAACCTCTTCACCATGTTTCTTCCCCCCAGTTCCCCCTAAGCTCAGCAACAAGGCAACTATAGTTAACGCCCATACAGAAAGTATCGGGTGATTAGTCAACCATCGAACTATATTCATTAAATTATCTCCTTACTAGCTTATAAATTTTTGTGTTTATCTTGTCAGTCACACAAATAATAAATTTCACTAGAACACTTCTTTTTAAAATTTACAAAAACTCAATAACTTCTTATATCTAAGATCAATATAGAGCCTTCCCCAAAGCAGCTATTTCTTCAGCGGCTTTTGATCTTGGATCCATTTCAAAAACAGCTAAACCTTCGCTAAATGAACGACGGTAAGCCGTTCTTTGATACAGTCTTTCATCAAGCATTTTAATACCCGTTAATGTCGATAAGGCATCAAATGCCTCATCTGTTTCACGAACAGCTCGATGTGTATCTGACCTATTCATAAAACCCAGCATTTCAGGCGTTTTATTGCTACAAATATCATCAACCATACCAATAAAACGCTGTGTTGACCAGACATCTGCCTGACTTGGAGCAATAGGTATTAAGACTCTATCTGCTTTTTTGATAGCTTCTTTCATACTTTTCATATCAGACATACCAATATCAACAAGTACCTCTGTATGCTCACTCTCTTTATCTAGACCCTCTATTTTATTAAAAGGATTTATATCAGGCTCATAACCATCTTCCGTTCTTATTTCCAAAGCATCGGTCAAAGTTGCCTGTGGGTCAAAGTCATACACTGCAACATGAACATTACGATGAGTCGCGACCCATATAGACAAATTAAAAGTAACCGTGCTTTTGCCTGTGCCACCTTTTAAGTTTCCAATGACCGTTATCATTTTCTATTTTTCCGCAGGCTGTTGTGGCGTTGGAGCTTGTTGCTGCACATTTGGCTTTGCCTGTTGTTGATTTTTCCCTTGATTCATATTTCCTTGGGGCATTGGATAACCATAAGGATAGGCGTACATTGGTCTACCGCCCATCATCATATTTGGATAAACAGGAATTAGCATCATTCGCTGACCATTCATCATCGGCATAGGTGGCATCATCATACCTTGTGGTGGCATCATTTGAGGCATCATCATCTGCTGTTGTTGAGTCATCTGAGGCATCATTGGCTGTTGCGGCATTTGAGATTTAACTTGATTATTAGCCGATGATGGCTTCTTTTCTTTTGCTATTTCTGTTGCGTTAGGAAAATGAGCTTTTTTTGGAGCTATTGGTCTTTGCGTCGAATTTTCTGTTGTAGAAGCCTCTA
>CAZQTJ010000006.1:7443-8607 GCA_964596035.1 uncultured Cocleimonas sp.
CTTTTGGAGCTTCTGGTGTCACTACCTCTGCAACTGCTGGCTTTTCTTCTGGTGCCGCAACTTCTGCTGTCGGTGCTTCTGCTTTTTCTGTTGTAGAAGCCTCTACTTTTGGAGCTTCTGGTGTCACTACCTCTGCAACTGCTGGCTTTTCTTCTGGTGCTGCAACTTCTGCTGTCGGTGCTTCTGCTTTTTCTGTTGTAGAAACTTCTACCTTTGGAGCTTCTGGTGCTGATGCTGCAACCTTAGGCGCATCTGGAGCCACCATTTCTGCTACAGCTGGCTTTTCTGGTGTAGAAACGCCAACTTTTGGAGCTTCAGGAGCTTTCATTTTGACGGTTTCTGCTACAGGGGCTTTAGGGACCTCCATGTTGGCAACAGGTTTTTCTGGCGCAGTAGGTACTTCTGCCTCAACGACAGCTGTTTTTCCTTTACTACTACCATCAGAGAAAGGTCCTGGAGGGGGAGGAGGATAACTACCTGCTACATTTTCTTTTGATGACTCAGCAGAAACCGCCTCTGTTGATTTTTCGTCTACCGATTTATCCATCATTGCTGCGGCTGCCGCAATAACCTTATCGCCTTTAGTAACAGTAGACATAACGGAATCGGCGGTACTTTTTGCCGCATCTTTTACGCCAGTTGCAACATTTTCAGCAGTTTTTTGCATTCCCTCTGCTGCCGCTTTAACCGTGCTATCTACTCCAGCCGTCGAAGGGGCTGTCGTTGTTTTTTCATTAGCCGTTTTATCTAAAAGTGCGCCTGCGGCTGCAATTACCGCATCACCTTTGGCAACCGTTGATGTAACAGCGTCAGCTGCACTTTCTAGTGAGCCTTTCGCAGTATCCACAGTTGTTTCAGCAACCTGCTGAACCGTTTCTGAAGTACTCTTTTGACCTTCTGCTGTAGCATCGCTTGCATTAGTGTCGCTTGTTCCCGTCGCTATAATTATTGCAGAAGCTGCAACCGTCGCTGCTGCAACTGTTAATGAGCCTTTAAACATCGTCTTCATGATCTATCCTTTTCTTCAAACATTTTTTAAATTATATTAAAGTTCTTTCTTTAGACGTATACCACGCCGTTTCGCTTTTTTTACCGTAGGTTTTTCTGACTTATTATCCTCTACTTTGCTTTCTTTTTTAATGACTGGTTTGGCTACTTCAGCTT
>CAZQTJ010000006.1:8707-15108 GCA_964596035.1 uncultured Cocleimonas sp.
TCTCAGCTTTCTCAGCTTTCTCAGCTTTCTCAGCTTTCTCAGCTTTCTCAGCTTTCTCAGCTTTTTCGCTAGTATCTTTTTGTTTTTCTGGTGTTATTTTACTACTTTTTGTAGTAAGTGGACTAGTAGAAACTGTATTATTTAATTGCTTTTCTTCTGACTTCCTCTTTTTAAATATTTTCTTTCCGAAACCAAACAGCCCAATAACTGCTTTAAAAACAAAACCAACCACCGTAACAATAGCCGTACCCAACATCACCAGCCCTGAAACAAGCTTACTTCCTAAACTTGATTTTTCAGTTTTTTTCTGCTTCGTTGCTATCTTTTCTGTTTGAGCACTGTTAGATGATGCTGGCAAGTCATCTGTCTCTGGATCGCATATGTGTAATGCGCTACTTGCGCTCACACAGCCCAATGGGATAATCAGCAGTGTTAAGAGTGTTGCTACTAAACCACCAAAAATTAAAGAGACCGCCATACCTTGAAAAATAGGATCCGATAAAATAAACAAGGAACCGCCAATTAATGCCAAGGCTGTTATCACAATAGGGCGTGTACGTGTTTCACAAGCATATATAACCGCATCTAGAACGGGCTTACCTTCGAGCACCTGCTCCCGCGAAAAATCAACCAGTAAAATAGAATTCCGTACAACAATACCCGCTAAGGCAATAAAACCTATCATCGAGGTTGCCGAGAAGTCTGCTCCTAGCAACCAATGCCCTGGTACAATTCCAATCATTGTTAGGGGAATGGGGGCGATGATAATAGCAGGCAGTATGAAGTTACCAAACTGTCCAACAATGAGCATATAGATCAGAACTATAGCACCTGCAAAGGCAATACCCATATCACGGAATGTTTCATAGGTAACCGTCCATTCACCCCCCCATTCGAAGGCGCTTTTATTACTTTTATCAGGTGCGCCGAGCCATTCTCCTGATAATTTCACGCCATCTGGCGTTGTATAGTCCTCAAGCAGGTCACCGATTTCCATCATTCCATAAATAGGTGCTGCAAATTTACCAATACCTTCCGCAGTAACATATTCAACCGCACGCAAATCTTTGTGATAAATGGGCTTATCCTGAATTTCTCGAACAAAACTACCCAGTTCAGATAAAGGTACTGAAGCACCTCGACCATTGCTGACAGGAAGTTGCATCAGACGATTAATTTGCGAGCGAACGGCTAAAGGTATTTGCAATACTATACTGGTTGGCTCAATTAAAGCATTTTTTCGTATATCACCGAGGATATAGCCACCCATTGCCATTTCGAGTGTTTTATTGACATCCTCTACAGAAATACCATTTAACTGGGCTTTATTCGCGTCAACCTTAAAGCGTAATAACTCATAGTCCTCCTCTAGCATATTATCAACATCAGTCACATTATTTGCTTTCTCAAAGATCTTCGTCATATCTTTTGCAACTTGACGTCTAACTTCTGCATCTGGACCATAAATTTCTGCTACAACGGTCTGCAATACAGGAGGACCTGGAGGCATTTCCACCACCTGAATTCTTGCAGAAGAGTTCATTTTTTTAATTATTTTAACGAGCTTCTCACGCGCCTCATCCGCTATCTCATGACTGGTTCTATCACGATCATGCATATCGGTGAGTTCAACTTGAATATCTGCTTGCCAAGGGTTTTTACGTAAATAATAGTGACGCACAAAACCATTAAAGTTGAAAGGTGATGCTGTGCCTACATAAGTTTGTAACGCTTTAATTTCAGGCGTACTTAATAATTCATTTGATAATAGATTGGTAATATTGGCCGTCACAGGAAAGGCTGTTCCCTCTGGCATATTAATAACAACATTAAACTCAGGCTTGTTATCAAGTGGCAACATTTTAACGCGTACTGCTTGCGTATAGAACAGAGCAACTGAGATAAAAAATACGATAATAATACCCGCTAAGAAAGCATAACCTTTCTTGCTATCGCGAATCATAGGAATAATCAAGCCTCGGTATAATTTTTCCATCCAAGCCGCTTGCTTATGCTCTTTTTCTGCGGCTGCTTGCAACTCGCTTAATTTGGGCTTTAACTTATAGGTCAACCAAGGCGTAAAAGCAAAGGCTGCAAACAAAGAAATAAGCATTGCAGCAGAGCCTAACTTTGGAATGGGGGACATATAAGGCCCCATCATTCCTGATACAAACATCATCGGCAATAAAGCGGCAATAACAGTTGCTGTTGCTAAAATAGTGGGGTTACCCACTTCACGCACTGCATCAACGGCAACATCAATGCTGGTACTATCATCAATCAGCCAACGTCGATAAATATTTTCCACCACAACAATAGCGTCATCAACCAAAATACCTATCGAGAAGATTAAGGCAAACAAGCTCACTCTATCAATGGTTACACCTAATAACCAAGCAACAAATACGGTTGAGGCAACAATGACAGGTATGATAATAAGCACTACAACACCTGCTCGCCAACCCAATGCAAACCAGATAAGCAAGGTTACAATAAGCGTGACCTTAACCAGTTTTGCCAACAAAGCATTTACTTTAGTACGTGCTGATTTTCCATAGTTGCGCGTGATTTCAACATGAATATTATCTGGAATAGTGCGACCTTTGAGGTATTCAAGCCTTTCTATGATGGCATCTGCAACAGCTATACCATTACTTCCCCCTTTTTTGGCTATCGCAAGCGTAATGGCTGCCGCACCAGATGCTCGTTCGTAGTTTTTTTCTTCCTCTGTGGACACTTCCTTTGTGATATTTATCTCTTTGTTCTTTGCTTCCTCGTAAGCTTGACCAGTATAAAAGCTTACCATGCGCGTTGATTCACTCGGTCCTTCTGTCACTGTTGC
Organism: uncultured Cocleimonas sp.; assembly: GCA_964596035.1. Taxonomy (GTDB): domain Bacteria; phylum Pseudomonadota; class Gammaproteobacteria; order Thiotrichales; family Thiotrichaceae; genus JAGLBW01. The sequence continues at coordinate 11,550 of CAZQTJ010000006.1, forward strand.
TACATCACGAATATAGACTGGTCGCCCACCAATAACCGCTACCATCAAGCGTTTAACATCTTCTGCCGAAGTCAAAAAAGAGCCTGTTACAATTTTAAAAGTTTTCTCGTTTGGCTCAACATCACCTGCTGTGCGTTGTGAATTTGCAGAACGTACTGCATTAGCGACTTGCCCCATCGAAATACCATACGTTGCCAAACGCTCTGGCATAATCTCCACGCGAATTTCTTCTGCTCGACCATCAACAATAAAGCTTTGACTGGTATCACTAATAACACGCATTTCTTGTAAAACATCAAGCCCAACCAAACGCAGTGTTGCATCATCTATCTCATTAGACCAAAGCGTAACAGTGACAACAGGAACATCATCCGCCCCTTTTGGCTTAATCAGCGGTTTTGATGCACCCCTAGGCATTAGATTCATATTTGAATTAATTTTGTCGTATAATTTAACCAGTGACGACTCCATACTTTCGCCAACGACAAACTGTACCGTCACCATTGCTTGCTCATGCATTGATGCTGAATAAACATGATCAACCCCTGTCATTTCTGACAATATTCCTTCCAGAGGTTCAGCAATCAGTGATTCTACTTCCGCTGCCGATGCACCAGGGTAGTGAACAAATATATCGGCCATTGGAACAGATACTTGAGGGTCTTCTTGCCTTGGTGTAATCATAAGACCAAGAATACCGATTGCTAGAAAGGCAATAAGCAACAAAGGGGATAATGGGGACGTAATAAAAGCTTTAGCTGTTTTTCCTGCGATACCTAAATTATTTTTGTTTTTTTCTAGCTTCTCTCGTTGATCTTTTTTTTCTTGGGATACTTCACTCATGGGATTATCTATGCCTAGCGTTAATATGTTAGAAGAGGATTACAAAACACACTCTTTTGAATCTAACTACCTTCAGGCATCCAACCTGACGATGCGCCCGATGGAGGGTTATCAACAATTTTATCACCAGCACTGACACCCGTAATCACCTCAACTCTACCGTTTTGTTGCTCACTACCAAGACGTACTAAACGTAATTGAGTTGTATTTTTAGCTTTATCTAATACCAATAAACTGGGTAAACTTCTGCCTTTAATCAAGGCTGTTTTTGGGATGGTTGTGACTGATTTAAGCCCACGGCTTCCATCAGGCAAATATAATTCTGCATACATACCAGGAGAAGCATTAACCCCCGATCTTAAATCAAACTTCACAATAACGGTATGGCGAGATGCATCAGCAATAGGCTGTATTTGAGCAACGCGTGCTTCACTCATTTGACCATTGATTTTCACAGGGACAATCATTTCTTTACGCAAACCAGCCACTAATACCTCAGGAACATCAGCCTTAATACGTAAATATTTAACAAAACCAAACTTTAATAATGGTTGACCTGGTTGAACAGTGTCACCTACCTCAACCATTTTTTGTAAAACCATTCCGTCAAAAGGCGCGACAGACTTTGCATTTTTTAAATTAGCGGATAGCTCATTTAATTGCGCCCAAGATTGCATGACTTTACTTCTAGCCTGCGTGACACCTGTTGCAGAGTTCAACAAGTCTGAATAGCGGTTGTAATTAGTGTTAGTCGTCCCCATCGCATCAGCAAAAGGACGGGTGAAATAAATATCCATCATTGACGGCATCCCCATTCCTGGCATTCCTGATATATCTTTGCTTCGAGGAGAGACCATTTCGCGGGTGTATTGTGACTGTGCATTTTTCAATGCTGCTTGAGCAGAATTAAGCTGTGCTTCAATCATGCCTTTCTTTGCTTTCAATGCCTCATCATTTATTTTAACGAGTATAGTGCCTGTTGGAAACGTTGATCCCACATCTCCCGCTATAGACATAATCCGACCTGGGAACTGAGCAGTTAGGGTTACTTCTTTATAAGGCGTGACGGTACTGCCTAAAACAGTTTGAGAATTTGATGTCGATTTTTCTACTGTTATAAAACCATCAGCCATTGATGAAGTTGTTAACATCAAAGCGAAGCTTGCAACAAATCCTAAAGAAAATATTTTATATTTTATTTTCATTCTCTTGAAATTCCTGTTTGTAGATATAAACATGCCTGACGACATAAGGAATGACTGCAAATAGCTGGTACCACCCGACTACTGCAGATAGACACCCGTAAAAAGTACTGTACAGAGTATCCTAGCGTAAGTCCGACTATAGCTTTTCGCACCATAGAAAGCCAGTCAAATTAAGCCACACCGCACCCCGCAAGCACATTATAACGACGACTTAAAACATAAAAAAAACACTATTTTAGAACAGAAAACAAGCAAATAGAAAAAATATAAGCTATTGATTTAATAGAGTTAAAGAGCAAACAAACAACATCATAAATTCAGAATATTTAAATATACTTTTATTACAAGTAAAGCCATGAGCGCACACTCCTAGTATTACCTAATGGATAGAAATTAATCGTTGAACCTCTCCCCAACGTTTATGGCTTATATTTATTTCTATTGCTTTAGGTAGAGCGGATTTATTTTTTACAATCCAGTCTTCCTGCCACTGCTTGTTTTTCCCCATATAACGAAAGCTTATTTTCTCAACATTATTCATCAAAGGCATGATAATTGGTTTGCCGTCTAAATGATCGACTAGATCCCATGACCAGCGCTGCAACTCCCCTTTATCAAGTACATATCGCACACGCTGTAAGGAGCTACGTAGTTTTCCTGCGGGATTAGGGTTGCCACTACGGGTAAATTCCAATACACCATCTAAACCCAAGTCAGTTTGTAAGGCAGGAAGCACCTCACTATATGCCGCATGTCTTGGGCGAGCAGCTAACTGACGGATATCTTTTTCCAAGAACATCATGGTTCGCTGTAACTCCTTGAGTTGCTGCTCATATTCTTGCGTCACGCGATTACTGGTTAACACGCTGTGCAAACCACCGTAGGCCATCAACGACATGGTAGAAAAAATTACCATCGCAATCAGTAACTCAAGCAGAGTAAAACCAGAAAATTTTTTAATAATTGATCTTTTCGGGGAATGATACGGAATATTTTCGAATGATTTTTTCATGGCTTAGCAAAAAAGCCTACGACATTGGCAAGTGGATTAGAGTCGGTGTTTTTGGGTGATAAATAAACGGTAACCTCCAAACGGTTCACATCATCAATTTCTGTTTTGATAACTTTTTGCACCCAAATCCATTTTTGTTGTGCCATTTCTGCTTCGCCTTTGGACTCACCTGTTTTCAACCAAGTACCCGCCAGTTTCACCTTGGTTAATTGGTTTAAGCCAACCCATTGAGCAAAGGTTCTTTGTGATAAAATAGACGCATTCACAGAGGCACTGCCCATCACTTTAACCGCGCCACCTAGCGCAATAGCAATAATCATTAAAGCAACAAGCACTTCAATTAGTGTAAAACCAGTCGATGTGAATTTTTTCATTTTAATTATTCACTCTGTTGCACTTTTTTCTTAACATTGCCTATTGCATCAAACTTAACGGTAATATTTCCTCCTGAACGAAAAGAAAACGTTGCGCTAAAAGGTGTCATTTCACCACTAGAAAG
>CAZQTJ010000006.1:15208-18222 GCA_964596035.1 uncultured Cocleimonas sp.
TTGACTAAAGCAGAAAAACGATCCGCCTGCTCTTTTAATACGTCATCACTGCTTCTTGAAACCATTGGCACAACCGCTGACATCAACAAAGCGACAATAACCACGACAATCATTACCTCAAGCAAGGTAAAGCCTGAGTTTTTAATGGATGAATGACGCATGGCAGACATAAATTTTAATTTTCTAGTGTCCAGCTACCAATATCATCATCACTTTGACGACCATCTGGACCAAAGGAATAAATATCAATATCGCCATGAGCGCCAGGGTTTAAATATTTATAAGGATTCTTCCAAGGGTCTGTTGGTGTCTTTTTTAAATACTGCTTCCATGCTTTTGGCTCAGGGTTGCCACTTGGCTTAGATACCAAAGCCTCCAAGCCTTGATCTGTGCTTGGATATTGAAAATTATCGAGCTTATATAAATCTAAAGTACCTGCAATACTTTTAAGATCGGCTTTAACACGTTCCACCTTTGCATCTTCCAATTTACCTAATACACCTGGCGCAACGACAGCTGCCATTACCGCAATAATCACGACGACAACCATCACCTCTAACAAAGTAAAACCTTGCACTTGTGATTTTTTAGCATATGATTTTGCTCTACCACGAGACTGACGACTTAAATTCATTATTTTACCTTTATTCTTTCATATTATTTGATTTTAGAGACAGTAATTCCCCATATATTCACTAATTTTGTCATAATCAAACAAAAAGCGAAAATCATAACGCTCTCAATTAACAAACTGTAACACTAACACCAGCCTAAAATATGCCGTCAAAACTCACCATTTATGCCATTATCATCACACTTTTATTGACGCTAAATCAGTTGATACAAGATGATTTATTATTCTTGCGTGAGCATATTCAACAAGGCGAGGTATGGCGAATTTGGACGGGAAATTTAGTCCACAGTAATTATTATCATCTTGGCATGAATCTCGCGGGTTTCTGGATATTTATATTTATTTTCAAAGATTTTATCAGCGCAACGCAACTGCTTATTACGCTGTTATTACTCATAACAGGGGTTGGCATTGGCTTATATTATTTTAGCCCTGAATTAATGTGGTACGCAGGCATATCTGGCGCACTTTATGGCTTATATATTGTGGGTGCGGCACTCGCTTTATTGCATAAAGACTTTATGACAGGGCTACCCATTCTGATTGTGATTCCTATAAAAATTATTTGGGATCATTTAAACAATGGCGGACAGAGCAATGCCGAATTAATCGGCGTACCTGTATCAACCGATGCACATATTTACGGTATTTCAACCGCCTTTATCATTGGTGCATTCTTGATTTTTTATCATTTATATCAATCAAAACGATGAAATTTTCAGCTCAACAATCATATCTGCTGCCAACCACTCCGAAATAAACCCAGCAACCCGAGCGGGTGCATGCTCCTCATCAATCCATTCACATACACCCGCACAAATGTCTGCAAAACTCGCCCCTTGCATCACATTATCCAAAGCCCATGCTTCATCAACATCTACAGATCGATAGTAGGTTTTTAAGTCCTTACGCCAAATTAACCACGGAACAGGGTAATCCGCTTCTTCGATAGGTATTTCGCCTGTTTCTTCTTCAATAGCTGACCATAATTGCGGTACATTCCATTGTAAATCAACTCGTGCAACAGAAGGATGTAGCGCAAAACCCAAGCTAGCCCATGACTCTGGCGCTATGGTTTGCAAAGCATTTATACCTAAAGATGTCACATCTTCTGCATCAAAGGCATCACGTAACGCCCATTCAAACCGTGCCATTTCTGCCAACACGGTGGACTCTGGATGATGTTGTGCTAAAAAAACCTCTAAATGACTGCCAAAATAACGAATAGAAAAATGCTGAGAAGGGTGTTCTGATATGTATTTAATCCCACTTTCATAAAAACCCTCATCACCCAGCAAGGTATGTACCGAAGGATAATTATCCGACAAAGCATCAATGAGGCGGTAACGGTACGCATTGGCGTAAATTGCTAAACGCACCGCCATGCTGACTTTTTTTGTGCCTAAGACCTGCGACTGAATATTGCCCGACTCTGTTTGTAGCCACTGCATCATATCGCGCTGTAATGCCAGTAACTCAGACATGGCTCACCCCTAAAGTCTCAGCTGATATTTGTTTCATCTGCTCATATTCTTTCATTAGTTCAGGTAAGTCGGGGATATTATCGTCACGCTCGATCATCGCAGAAACATGCCCAAAATGCTTCACTGACTCAGCGTATAAATCCCATACTGATTGCACCACATCGTGGTCATGCGTATCAATAATGTAATCGCCATAGTCACTATGACCTGCTAAATGATGCTGTTGTACACGCTCTTTAGGTACACCCGCTAGATATTCTAAAGGATCAAACTCATGATTGACGGCACTCACGTAAATATTATTAACATCCAGCAACAACAAACAATCTGCCTCTTCCGCTACCGCTGTTAAAAATGCCCATTCTGTCATTTGTGACTGCGTATAGGTGATATAACTAGAGACATTTTCAATAAGAATACGACGCTCTAAAAAATCCTGCACCTGCTTAATCCGCGTTGCTACGTGCGTTACCGCCTCTTCAGTGTAAGGCAACGGTAATAAGTCGTGCGCATTGACACCATCTAAACCTGTCCAACACAAATGATCTGAAATCCAACGCGCATTGGTTCGTTGCGCTAAATCTTTCACTTGTTGAAGATAGTCAAAATTTAAAGGGTCACTGCCACCAATAGACAAAGAAACACCATGCATCACCATCGGATAGCGTTCATTAATAGCATCAAGAAAATAGAGAGGTTTGCCGCCAGGGACAAGATAGTTTTCAGTTAGAATTTCAAACCAATCGACCGCAGGAGATGTGTCTAATATTGTTTGATAATGCTCTTTTCGTAGCCCTAAACCAAAACCAAGAGAGGGTAATTTCATATTTATTATTCGCACTAGCCTTAAAACAGAAAAATACGCTGGATGGATATTTACACCACGCGTATTCAAG
>CAZQTJ010000007.1:0-18031 GCA_964596035.1 uncultured Cocleimonas sp.
ATGCATGATGTTACCTAAATAACGACTGACTGTTTAAGCTATTTAAAATTGCTTAAACAGTATGAAAATTTAATGTGACGTAATAAATCCCGCAGGAAATAATGCTCGTGCGGGGTGTTCATTTGCTACCAAGTGGTCATATCATCAAGTGATGGGCCTGTGCCAGGCGCTTGGCGTGTTTTTCGCTCTTCTTTACTGAGCGGGTTATCAACACGTTTTAATTCATCGGTATGAATTCTTATTTCAGTTTTGCGACGCGGTAGATAATGATTAGCTGGGTTTGTACCCCATTCAGGCATCAGTTGATAACCGTTAGATTCGCGTATTGCGATAGATACTTCTGAGTCTGGGTCGTGTACATCGCCAAATAAGCGCGCACTGGTTGGGCATGACATAACACAAGCAGGCTTACGTTCTTTCTCTGCTAGTGACTCGTCATAAATACGATCAACACATAAGGTGCATTTTTTCATCACCTTTTGCTTCTCATCTAATTCACGCGCACCGTAAGGGCAAGCCCATGAGCAGTATTTACAGCCGATACATTTATCGTAATCGACCAACACAATGCCATCTTCCTCGCGCTTGTAACTTGCCCCCGTCGGACAAACAGGAACACAGGGAGGCTCTTCGCAATGCAAACAACTTTTTGGAAAGTGTACGGTTTCTGTGTTGGGGTAAACGCCTACTTCAAATGTTTGTACGCGGTTAAAGAAAGTACCTGTCGGATCTTTACCGTAAGGTATTTTATCCGTCATTGGACCTGCTTCACCTGAGGTATTCCATTGTTTACAGCTAGTGACACAGGCATGACAGCCCACACAAACATTTAAATCGATAACAAGTGCTAATTGAGTCATTATTTTAAGCCCTTTGATTTGCGAAATTTACCTGCGATATAAGCTTGCCACTTACCGCGACGTTTTGTTTCCATTCCTGGTAATGGTTTTACGCCTTTAAATTGAGGAGAGGTGATTTTTGGCTCGTCATCTTCTGCCTTGTAGACTTTTACACGCACATCGTACCAACCTGCTTGACCTGTTATGGGGTCAGAGTTTGAAATATGATCACCTGCTTCGTGTGCTGGTAACTCTTCGGAAATGATGTGGTTTAGTAAGAAACCTTTGTTTGATTCATTCGCTTTTGGTTCTAGTCCCCATGTGCCGTTGGCTTTGCCGATAGCATTCCAAGTCCAGACAGTGCCTGGCTCTAGTGCTTCTGTGAAGCGGCACATGCCACGAACTTTACCGTGCATAGATTCAATCCAGACCCAATCACCATCATCAAAACCATTTTGCTTGCCTAAAATAGGATTAACAAATAAGTAGTTGTGTGTATGAATTTGACGCAGCCATGCATTTTGTGAATCCCATGAGTGATACATTGCCATTGGACGCTGTGTGAGTGCGTTTAAGGGGTACTCGTGGGTGTCCGTTAGTTGTGTTTCTAACGGCTCGTGGTAAAAAGGTAGCGGGTCAAAATAAGTCTCTACACGTTTACGTAAACGCTCAGGTGGTTGTCTTCCTGTTGTTTTACCCTGTGCGGCAAGGCGAAATTTTTGTAGAACTTCTGAATATAAATGAATATTGATAGGTTCATCATAGCGCGTCATGCCGTGGTCTTGCGCCCAATGTAGATAGCCTTTGTTCCAGTTACGCATGTATTGGAATGATTTTGGTAGTTCGTAATGGTAAACGCAGTTGTTTTTTTCGTACATTTCCCACTGACGAGGGTTTGGCGCGCCTTTCAGGAATTTTTCGCCACTCTTGCCACGCCATCCTGCGAGGAAACCAACACCCGAACCTGGGGCGGTTTCAAAGTTGATAACAAAGTCACGGTAATCACGAAATTTACGCTCACCTTCATCATCAACAAAGGCGGGGAGTTTTAATCGTGTACCTAGCTCAACGATGACATCTTGGAAGGCTTTGCAGTCACCTTTAGGCGGTAAAACAGGAATACGCACCGAGTCAACAGGGCCGTCGTATTCGGAAATAGGACGATCTAGTATCGACATGACATCGTGGCGCTCAAGATAGGAGGTGTCTGGTAAAATTAAATCACCAAAATCAACCGTTTCTGAGCGATAAGCATCCGCAACAATAATAAAGGGAATTTTATATTCGCCATTTTCGCTTTTATCAACCAGCATTTTGCGTACTTCGCTGGTGTTCATGGATGAGTTCCATGCCATGTTTGCCATGAATAACATCAAGGTATCAATAGGGTATGGGTCGCCTCGCCATGCGTTAGTGATGGCGTTGTGCATTAAGCCATGTACCGATAGCGGGTATTCCCAAGAGAAGCCACGGTCTAAGCGAATAGCTTCGCCGTCATCGTCAACAAATAAATCATCAGGGTCAGCAGGCCAGCCGAGTGGCATCCCGTTGAGTGGCGTATTTGGTTGGATGTCTCCCCAACCTGTCGGTGGTTTTGGACAAGGTGGAATCGGGCGTGGGAACGGTGCTTTATGACGGAAGCCACCAGGACGGTCAATCGTGCCAAGCAGTGTCATTAAAATACTTAAACCACGAATCGCTTGGAAGCCGTTGGAGTGTGCTGCCAGACCACGCATGGCATGGAATGACACAGGGTTGCCTGTTACGGAGTCGTGATCTTTTCCCCAAGCATCTGTCCATTGAATCGGTAGTTCGATTTTTTGGTCGCGTGCGGTAATGCCCATTTCGTGAGCAAGGCGACGAATGGTGTCAGAAGGAATGCCTGTAATGCCTTCTGCCCATTCTGGTGTAAAGTCTTCAACACGCTCTTTCAATAGCTGGAAAGCTGGCTTGCAGGGTGTGCCATCATCCAGATTGAAGCTCCCCATTAAATAAGGATCAACACCTTCTGTGTGGGTGGATATCGGTTTATCTAGCTCTTTATCCCACCACAGTTTATTTTGCGGATCGAAGCAACCTTCTTCTTCTGGCACTTCAAAGCGTAGGAACATGCCTTCTTCCATGCTATCGGGTGTTAAATCAACTAATTCGGCTGAATTAGTGTAGCGGACTAAGAAGTCGCGGTCATAAAGACCTTGTTTGATAATCTCGTGGATGAAGGCTAAGAATAATGCGCCATCGGTTCCTGGTTTGATAGGAACCCATTCATCCGCTATCGCAGAATACCCTGTACGCACAGGGTTAATGGAAACAAAACGTCCGCCATTGCGTTTGAACTTCGATAGCTCAACCTTCATCGGGTTGGAGTGATGATCTTCTGCCGTGCCGATCATAAAGAATAGCTTGGAACGCTCTAAGTCTGGCCCGCCAAACTCCCAGAATGATCCACCAATGGTATAGATCATACCCGCTGCTAGGTTGACGGAACAAAAGCCACCGTGTGCGGCATAGTTTGGTGTGCCAAATTGCTTGGCGAACATGCCTGTCAGCGCCTGCATTTGGTCGCGACCTGTAAACAGCGCGAATTTTTTAGGATCTTCAGCACGAATTTTACTGAGGCGTTCTTCGAGAATCTCAAAGGTTTGCTCCCAAGAAATTTCATCAAACTTGCCTTCTCCGCGCTCTGTTCCTGCACGGCGTAGCAAGGGCTTGCTTAAACGAGCAGGTGAGTATTGCTTCATAATACCTGACGCACCTTTCGCGCATAGCACCCCCTTGTTGAGAGGATGGTCAGGATTGCCTTGGATATAGCGAACCTCGCCGTCTTTTAAGGTGACGCGGATGCCACAGCGACAAGCGCACATATAACAAGTCGTAGTTTTTACTTCTACGCCTTCATTTTTATTTGAAGATAAGGTATTCTCATTCATTAGTATTTAATAACATTCTAATTTAGTTGTGCGTAGTGTGCCTAATATTTCTTTATAGCGCTAATTGTTTTTACTTATATTCGGATAGACTGTCTGTGTTAGCCGACGATGTAATAAATCTTAACGTGAATATTCAGCACTTTTCATGTCTCTTGTTGTATAAATACCACCTATCGGGTGCTAGTACTTTTACATTAGAGCTTATGTCTGATGTGGCCAATTAAGAATGCTTATAATGAATATTAATTAAACAATCTTGTTTGTTTAATATTTATACTAGACAATGCAGTGTTAACAAAGGAGGTTAAATGAAAAAACTAATATTAGGGTCGGTATCGTTGTTGTTGCTGTCAAACGTTGTGTTTGCAGCAGCCGTTGTTCAAAACAAATTAACCATTGCGAGTATTAGAGATTCATCAATAATGTCCGTTAGGCAGATGTACAACAAAAAGAAAAATGTATCATTACATTTGGGTAAACAGGTAAAAGGTTATGCCTCTTGTGAGCTGTATGCCAAAGGGCAGAAAGGGACGTGTACAGTGCAGTTTCCTGGTAGAGGGGAGATTGTTACGAAGTGTGTGAAAACGAAGCGGCTTAGAGGAAATAAAAGTGTAACAAGTTGCTATGCAACGAATCTTTTGTTCTTCTTCCCTAATGCTAAAGTCAGTAAGACAAAATAATTTTTTTAATCTGAAGTAGGGGCAGCCTAATACGTATGGCTGTTCTTGTTTTTATTATCCCTGTAATGGGACATTGTTGTCGTGATTTTTTCGTATCAGTTTCACAACTTTAAGCCGTTTTTGATAAAGTTGTTCGCGTATTTGCAAGCCTGTAAAACCTGCATCAACAATGTCTTTGACATCTACCTTTGAGACCTCTTTCAATAACATTCTAAAAAAATCAGCCTGTTCGTAGGGATATTTCTCATACGTTGGTCTACCTCTGCTGTCCGCTGTACATGCCAATAAAAAATTATCAAAACGTTCGGGGCGGCGAAAAGCATCACAGGCTTCAAGCACTTTCAATAAGGTTTTGGGTTTGACCTCAAGGGCGCGGTGTATATGCGTGTGATATTTACTGGTGATTTCTGCTAGTTGCGTATAAGTTTTTGGGACTTTGTAGCGTGTACATAATTTTTTCACTAAGTAATAACCACGATCTTCATGTCCATAATGATGTGGCAATATTTCAGGGTCAGTCGTTCCCTTGCCTAAGTCGTGTGTTAATGCGGCGAATCGTACCTCTGGCTCTGGGCTAAGTAAGCAAGCTTGTTGTAAGACTAATAGCGTATGTATGCCTGTATCTATTTCAGGATGATGCTGTTCAGGTTGTGGGACACCAAATAGTCGGTCAATTTCTGGAAATAGAATCTTTAATGCCCCGCATTCACGTAAAGCCTTTATAAATTGCTCAGGATTAGGCTCTGTTAATGCGCGACTGGTTTCCTGCCATACTCTTTCTGCAACTAGCTCATTGACCTCTCCTGCCTCAACCATATCTTTCATGAGTTGCATGGTGTCTGCTGCAATACGAAATCCTAAGGATGAAAAGCGTGCTAAAAAACGTGCGATGCGTAAAATTCGCACTGGATCTTCTGCAAATGCAGGAGAGACATGGCGTAAAAGTCGATTTTTTAAATCAGCCTCGCCATTAACCGTATCGATGATGTTACCGTTTTCATCCTCTGCTAAGGCATTGATTGTTAAGTCTCGACGCTGTATATCTTGCTCTAGTGTGACATCCTCAGCCGCATAAAAATGAAATCCATGATAACCTTTGCCAGATTTGCGTTCAGTTCGAGCAAGGGCGTATTCCTCAGATGTTGTAGGGTGGAGAAAGACAGGAAAGTCTTTTCCTACCGCTTTAAATCCTAGGTCTATCATCATTTCAGGTGTTGCACCTGTTACAACCCAGTCATTATCTTTAACATCAAGACCCAATAGACGGTCTCTAACCGCACCACCTACAAGAAAGATTTTCATTATTTTTTTATCTCTATCATATCGTTTTGTAAATAATACCGATATTAGCATGTTACCCTGCTCAACATAAGTTCGCCGACGATTGGTAAAAGTCCTTGTTTATCAGTAATTAATTATATTCTGATATTTCATCTTGTGATTGACTCGTAGACTATTTTATGGTTTTATCAAGGCGTAATTGATATTAATTTTAAATTAATTTGGGCTTCGGAAAACATTAAAGTATTTATTTTCTCTGCCTATCTTATGTTATTAATATTGAAAGCAATATAACTGAAAAATATAAGCAAATATTTGTACTTTACTATGGGTGTCTATGGTAAGGGGTTTGGCAATATCGTACAATAAATGGAGTGGTAAAAATGGCTCATATCGTAGTATTAGGTGCAGGAACGGGCGGAATGCCTGCAGCTTACGAATTAAGAGATGAATTAGGCAATGAACATGAAATAACCTTGGTAAATGAACGTGACTACTTTCAATTTACCCCATCTAATCCTTGGGTTGGTGTAGGTTGGAGAACTCGTGGTGATATAACGTTTAATATTGAGAAATATGTTTCACGTAAAGGCATTAATTTTATAGCAGACCGTTGTGAAACAATTGATGCTGAAAACAGCAAGCTAGAAATGGCGAACGGTAGTACCATTGAATATGACTACCTCGTCATTGCAACAGGTCCTAAGCTGTATTTTGATGAAGTTGAAGGTAGTGGTCCTCACGGCGGGCATACACACTCAGTCTGTACCGTAGATCATGCAGAAGCATTTTTTGCTGATTATGAAAAATTAATCGCTAAAGGTAGCGGACACATCGTTATTGGAGCAATGCCATTTGCTAGTTGTTTCGGTCCTGCTTATGAATTTGCGATGATCGTTGATACCGATTTACGTAAACGCAAAATTCGTGACAAGTTTAAAATCACCTTAGTAACTTCTGAGCCATATGTAGGACATTTAGGGCTAGGCGGTGTTGGTGACTCTCAAGGCATGTTGGAATCTAAGTTGCGTATGCAACATATAAAATGGATTGTCAACGCTAAGACGACTAAAGTAGAAGAAGGTAAAATGTTCGTCAGCGAGCTTGATGCTAAAGGCGAAGTTTTCATGGATCATGAGATTGATTTTGATATTGCCATGATGCTTCCTGCATTCTTTGGTGTTGATGTTGTTGCAAAAGTCGAAGGGCTATGTAACCCGCGTGGCTTTGTGATGGTAGATGATTTACATCGTAATCCTACCTATAAAAACATCTACTCTGCGGGTGTTTGTATTGCCATTCCTCCTATCGAAGCGACCCCTGTACCAACAGGCGCACCTAAGACAGGTTATATGATCGAGTCAATGGTGACCTCTTTAGTACACAATATTGCTGATGAACTAGCAGGTAAAGAGCCTCATACAGAAGGCACATGGACAGCACTTTGTTTGGCTGACTTTGGTGACAGTGGTGCGGCATTCGTTGCCATCCCGCAAATCCCACCACGCAATGTAGCATGGTTTAAATCAGGCAAATGGGTTCACTTAGCTAAAATAGCATTTGAAAAATACTTTATCCGCAAGATGAAGAAAGGTAGCTCCGAGCCATTCTATGAGAAATCTATTTTGAAGATGATGGGTATTAACCGTTTAAAATAAGTCGGTTAAGAATGTAATTATCATCTAAAATAGTTGGTTCTAAAAAGCTATACTAGAGCGGCAAATATCTTATTGATATTTGCCGTTTTTTTATGTCTGTTCAAAAAGGTTAAATAATGAATCTGTCAAAAAATATCAGTAAAATGGTTGGCTTAGCACTAGAAGAAGATATTGGCAGTGGTGATGTCACTGCCGATCTTATTGATGTTAATGAGCAATCAAGCGCAACGGTTATTTGCCGTGATGATGCTGTCTTGTCAGGCAAAGCATGGTTTGATGAGGTCTTCGCTCAGATTGATAATAAAATCAGCATAAAGTGGCATTATAAAGATGGTGATCGTGTCGATGCTGGTTCTATCTTATGTGGACTGTCAGGAAATTCACGCGCATTACTTAGCGGAGAGCGTGCCGCTTTAAACTTTTTGCAAACCTTATCTGCAACCGCCACGCAAACCAATCAATACGTTAAATGCGTAGAAGGTACAAAGGCACGTATTCTTGATACACGCAAAACGCTACCTAATTTACGTCTAGCACAAAAATATGCAGTCACCTGTGGCGGCGGAAAAAATCATCGTATTGCCTTATATGACATGATACTCATCAAAGAAAATCACATAATGGCAGCAGGCTCGATAACGCAAGCCATAACACAAGCACGAAAGTTACACCCTGATATTAAAGTTGAAGTCGAAACTGAAACGATGCAGGAATTTGATGAAGCCATAAATGCTAAAGCCGATATTATTATGCTCGATAATTATAGCCTTGAGGATATGCGCGCAGCAGTGGCACTTAATAAAGGTAATAATATTAAATTGGAAGCATCGGGCGGTATTAATATGCAAACTGTACGCCCAATCGCAGAAACGGGTGTGGACTATATTTCGGTTGGTGAAATCACCAAAGACATCAAAGCGGTAGATTTATCAATGCGCTTTCAAGTAGCCCCTTAATGTCTCGCAAGAATAATCACTTAACAAACCCTTTACCTGTGCGTGATGGAGTAAGTGCCAGCCGTGTTTGGCTACCTAAAGGAAGCTGGGCTTTGATGATTGATTTTTTAGTCGAAAAATTTCCCAATATCAGTAAAGACGACATGATAGGGCGCATGGAGCGCGGTGAGTTGCTTGATAGCAGTGGGCAATGTTATTACCCCGATAGCCCTTATCGTGGTGGTATCCATCTCTTTTATTATCGAGAGCTACCGCAAGAAACAGAAATTCCTTTTAAAGCCTCACTAATCTATCGGGATGATCATATTTTAGTGGCTGACAAACCGCACTTTTTACCCGTTGTTCCAGCGGGACGATTTTTACAACAAACCTTACTGGTACGGCTCAAAAAAGAATTTCAATTAGATGAATTAACCCCTATTCATCGTATCGATAGAGAGACCGCAGGGGTGGTGATGTTTTGCGTTAACCCGAGTAGTCGCGGGCTGTATCAATCGCTTTTTCAAGCGAGAAAAATTGATAAAAACTATCAAGCCGTTGTCAAAATGCCCGAGTCACTGCGTGATATTTTCCCATTGGTTCATCGCAGCAAAATGGTAAAAGGCAAACCCTTTTTTCGTATGCAAGAAGAAGAGGGCGAGGCTAATTCAGAAACGGCGATTGATATAATAGAAGCGCGTAATGGATTAGCTTTGTGTGATCTAAAACCTGTCAGTGGCAAACAACATCAGCTCCGAGTGCATTTAGCAAGTCTCGCTTGTCCTATATTAAATGACCCTTTTTATCCTGAACTACTACCGTGTAAGGGAGATGACTTTAGTCAGCCACTACAATTACTCGCAAAATCTATTAGCTTTGATGATCCTATTACTGGGAAAACACATTTTTTTGAAAGTAGTCGTCAACTAAATTGGTAAAATGAATGAATATTAAAAATCAGCTATTTTTGTTACTTTCTTCCCTTGTTTTGTTAACGCTAAATTCTGTGCAAGCTTCTGAAAAATTAGAAGGCTGTTTCAAAGCAAGTCAATCATGCGAGGCATTTCGCTCTATTCGCAAAAAAACTAACCCTGCAAATATCCATCTGGAGCTAGCTAAAGTCTATCCTTTAGTGGCTAAAAACAAAGCCAACGCGGCAACGCATTATCAGATCATTATAAAAGGGGCTGATCCTGCGCGTCGTTGGGTTGCGCTAGAGTGTGGACAAGTATTAAAAAAATGTCCTGAAGGAGAAAAGATAAAATCTCCAACATCAAATAATGAGTATTTATTAGCAATCAGTTGGCAACCCAGCTTTTGTGAAACACATAAAAGTAAAAAAGAATGTGCAAGCCTAACACCGAAAAGATTTGATGCTCAAAACTTATCATTGCATGGCTTGTGGCCTCAACCGCGTAATAATGCTTATTGCGGTGTCAGCATTAAAGATAAGTCGATAGACAGAGCTAAGCGTTGGAGTTTGCTAAAGCCCTTAAAGCTAGAACAGGATGTCAAAAAAGAGTTGTCTAAGCTAATGCCAGGTTTTGCTTCAAACTTACAACGTCATGAATGGATAAAGCATGGCACTTGTTATGGTAAAAACGCAAATGCTTACTATACTGATGCTATGAGCTTGTTGCAGGAAGTTAATAACTCGTCAGTATCCGCCTTGTTTAGGGAAAATATAGGCAAGCAGATTAGTAGTCAACAAATACGTCAACGCTTTGATCAAGACTTTGGCAAAGGCAGTGGCGATAAGGTGAATTTACGCTGCGACCGTAAGGGGCGTATTGCGGAGTTATGGATCAATTTAAAAGGCAATATTCAAAGTGACTTTTCTTTATCAGGACTCTTAAAAACTGCATCGCCAGCATCATCTAATTGCAACAGTGGAGTCGTTGACCCTGCATGAATATAAAAATTTCTATTATCAGCTTGTCGCTCATTATGGTGCTTAGTTCCTGCAATGGAGCGGCGAATGTAAAGTCTGCTGTGAATACGGATATAGATTCATTATGTTTTGACCCAAGTGCTCAATATCATTTTGTAAAAGGCTTAATAGGAAGTCGTCAGTACAATAGTCAGCGTAAGTTTTACTCCCCTGTGAAAGCAAAAAACGGGGTGATAAAGCATGACTTTAATGATGATAATCGAGCGGATTATGTTTTCTTGGAACGCAAGCCAAGCGAGCCTAAAGCAAGATTAATGTTGTGCCTCAGTCATGGAAAGTCAGGCTATACACGTAAAAAAACAGCGTTTATTGCACGTGAATTTAAAACAATGGATAACTATGTAGAGTCAACAGCCATAGCGCGTAAAGGCGATAGTCTGCTTATCTCTGATTCCAGTCATGCGCATAATGATGGTAGTGAGAATCGCTCATCCTTATTTACATTTAATCCAAAACGACAGGCTTTTACACTCAGAAAATATGAATACTTTTCTTATGGGCAAGCATTCCCTGAGATTGCTCAAACCTTTGACTTGCAGAAGCAACGCTATGTTGAAGAGAAAGGCTGTACCTTTGCAGGAGATAGCGCCTCGATTGCTTTTGAGCCAAATTGCAAACCACGTAAAATATCACAGTGTTTAAGAAGCGATGGCGTAATTTATATTAGCAGTCGCCCTGATCGTAATGTATTGCGTAAGCGTGTCGTAGCGTGTAAGTGAATTTGAAATTCACTCGTTTATTTTTTTGGAGTAGCCTTAAGCTGAGCTTCAAGCAGTTTCTCTATGCGCTCAAGGCGCAACTCCATTTCTGCGGTATGTTCTTTTATCCAATGTACTTCACCTGATTCTCCTTTGCCTGTTTCGCGATTTTCCTTTTCATGCTCTTCATATAAGCTTTCGACAACGATACCAATCATCATATTTAAGAAAACAAAGGCGACAATAAAGATAAAGCTAAGGTAATAAATCCAACTTAAGGGATGTACTGCCATACTTTCATACATTACCTCGCTCCAGCCTTCGAAAGTAGCAATACGAAATAAGGTCAACATGGAGATACTTATATTTCCCCATAATTCTTGGTTTATCTCCGCAAAGAAGATAGAGCCGACAGCAGCATAAATATAGAAAATAATAAACATCAGCAAAGAAACATAGCCGATACGGGGAATGGCGGTAAAAAATGCGTTTAGTAAGACGCGTAACTCAGGAATAATGGAAATTAAGCGTAGCACGCGGAATATTCTTAATAGTCGTCCTAATAAAACAGTTTCACTGCCTTCTAAGGGAATTAAACTGGTGATAACAATAAGAGAGTCAAAAATATTCCAAGGGTCTTTTAAGAAAGACGTGATACTTTCGCTACTAATCAAGCGAATAATAATCTCTAGTAAAAAGAAGAGGGTGATGAATGAATTCAATATATCAATGACAGTATCAAACCACAGCGGAATGGCACTGATCTCGGCATTACTATCATTATAAGTTTGTGCGCCAATTAATAGAGCTGAAGTGACGATAACAGCAATAATAAAACCCTGAAATAAGCCATGATTACGTAGTGCTATAAATTTTTCTTGTATTTGTGCGAGTTTCATTTTAATAAAATTAACGGTCGATAAAGGAGGGAGCGAATTATAGAGGATGCGGAAATTAATGACAGTTTGGATTTTTGTTATTATTTTCTCGGACAGCCTCCTAGATTAATAGCGATATAAAAGCTAGTCTGTAAATACTAGCTTTATGAGGAGGGAGACGGATGCCTAATAAAAAGAAATGGTCGTTATTTTTTCCTCCTTTATGGTGGCAATACATGAGGTCTAATTCGGATTTTTTATTGTGTATAAGACCACTTTCTAAATACCAAAAAAAAATCTATAACAGCCACTATTCACCTCCTGGCTATGGTATTCCTCCTGGGAGTACGCAACAAGCACACTGTTTTCACCCTAAACACCTTTATGGACTTTTTTTATTTCCTGGTAAGATTGTTCAGTGGTTTTTCTTGTTTGCCGCTATTTTACCTTTCTTTGTTTTTGTGCCTTTTTTATTCAGCAGCTCCAGCCAGAGTCCTAGCCTTACTACTTATAGCATTTATATTGGTGCTTTTTGGTTGCTTTCTTATCTTTTTTATATTGTTTTATATCGTGTAAGAATGTCCCCTGTTTTATCGAACGCTTGGGAAAAATGGCCAACATCGGCCTATCACTTGTTTCTCAGTGTGCCTCATCATGTTTCAATTAAAGAGAAGAAGTGGGATAAAAATGAAGATGAGTATCTTTATTGGCATCCTGATATTCAAGGAAATATGTTTCGACAAACAACTGAATTTGCGCCGAATACACAAAGCCTGCAAGAAGTTATCTTAGACTTTGCTATTTTTGAATTTTTCTTTCAACGACCTGATAAAGAAGAAGCTAAAGAAAAAAATGAGCAGGCAGACAAAGAAAATGATGAAAAAGCAAGGTTTGAACGTCACGAAAAAGCGATTAATGAAAAAAATTGGTATCTATATTTATTCTCACCAATATGGTTGAACTACATCCTTATTTTATTCTTTTTAATGGTGATGACCTACTATTCGATTGATGTGTCAGACCTTGCTAAAACTTGCGTAGAATTAAACTGTACGTCTGCTCAAGTATCAAACCAAAATTATTGGCGACCCAGCACTGTTCTTCCCTATAGTTTTATGCCTGTTATCCTTATTTGGTTTGCTTTATCACTTTGGTACACTCGCAGTATTCTTAATGGGCTAGAGCAGCTACATAAAAAAGTTCGTCAAGGTGCCTTCAATACACATCTTGATCTTGTGCCACAACAAATTCTTAACGAGCTTGCTAATATTCCTAGTAGCGAACAAGTCAATGCAGGTATGCAAAATATCAAAAAATTAATAAGTGTTATTAGTGGTATCGCGCTTATTGGTTTTTTAGGACTCTTAGAGGTGTTATCACAAGCCTATGGAAGTGCGCCTACGTTTTTTTCACATTTATAAAGGATATTCCTCATGAGTCAGCCATGCGATAAGCCTGAAAATAATCTTTATTTGCTTGCATTTATTGATGTTGTTGACCGTTTGGATATATTGCTATTAGAGATAAGACATCTACAGCAAAGTATTATCTATAGCCTACGTGCGCCCTCTTTATATCTCCCGTTACGCTACGAAGAGAAATACCTATTTGGTGAAAATTGGGATGACTCTATTCGTCAAGGTTCGGGAATACAGCATGATATACAATTAGTAAAAGAATGGATTATTCGCTACCCGACACCGAATGCGGCGGTACGAACTTATAGTAAAGAAAGCAAGGAAAGTACGGTAAGCCCTGCTTATTTTCTTGAAAAAAAGGCTAAACCTACTGATGATCTAAAGTCGGTTCGTTGGCAAATAAAATTTCGTATTCGCAAGCGTATAGGACAAATATGGATTGGTGATAACTGGGCAAGAGATCAACGTCTACAATATCGCGCATTGTATGCCCTGCAATTACTAAAACAACGTGTCTTACGGGATAAAATTGCACTTTATCGCGCATCAAAAGAAGCTAATTTACTAGGTGATAAAGAACATTCCAATGCATTAGATAAATCTGCTTTTCTTGTTTTAAGACAAGGGGTTATTCATCAAGCAGATCGCTATGTGGCTATCTTAAAAAATCATAAACAACAGGTAAGCCAAGCATTAGACTTTGGAATGCCCAGTGACCCTCACCCTAGTACAGAGCGGCGTAGGGAGATGGGTATTTTTATGGATTTTTTATCCAACCGTACACAAGATATTCAACGTGATATTTTGCATTTATTGAATGACTACAATAAGGGCAATACCTTTAAGCGTAGCGACAATCTCGTTTTAATGTTTCATGGTTGGTCGCAAGAAACCCGTGTTAGCAATACGCACCTATTTGATAAAACTAATTATCACTATAATAAATTTGGCTTAGGTGAAAATAAAAAGAGTAAACGGCATATCGGCTATATTAACACCAGTTTTTGGGCGCCAGATAGACCTGATTTACACCCCATTATTGCCCATGAGATTGCGGAAAGTGTTATTAAAAACACCTTGGGTGGTCTTGATGATGTTGCCTTATCAAATAGTCATGACAGTTTTACGGCACTACTGATTGAACTAAAAAAAATACTCTTAAACTGCGCCAAGAATAATCATCACTTATCTTTTTTAAAAGAGGATTCTAGCTTCTATATTCAGCAAATTGCAGCCGATTTATTAGCCGCTACGGTTAAAGGTGTCTCCTATTTATATTCACTCTTCCTTTTACGTATCGCCAGTGATTTGCATCGACAACTAGAAGTCAGTAGTTTTATACGCTTAGATATGGCTTATTCCTTAAAGGAAGGCACGGCTTCTTTTGATGAGGCATTGCTTTGGTATATTCGTATTCATCTCACTGCCTCTTGGATAGAACGGGTTGTACACGTTGACTTGTCGCCGTTAGATAAATCTATCGTGGAAGGCAGTAAAACAATAGCCGATGATATTCTCAACTTTTTAGATCATAACGCGCCTTCCATACGTAAACCACGCGCTAAATATTGGAAGGATTTGGTCGAAGATTTAAACATGACTATCAAAGGCTCTCTAGCCAGTAAAGATAGTAAAAAATGGCGTAAAAAACGTAGCAAGGATGACTGGGATGACATTAAACCAAAGGCAACGGGTTGCGAAGGTAAAAAGCATTTCTCGCGCTCAACAAAGCGTCTAAATGTGCGTTTACAGAACTATTTGTTTAGAGAATTACTGGCACAAAAGCGTCAAAAAGAGAAGCCCCTTCATGGTGTCGCTATTGATAAAATTGAAGATAAGTTTAATGAAATTTACCCCTTAAAAATCACGAGGGTTTGTATCCCCCACGTTCCGCAGCGCGATTATCGGCAACCTAAAGAATTATTTAGGCATATGTATGATATACCTTACCAATCCTCCTTTTTGCGTAGTGTCGATATTTTAACAGAATGCCCTACGCCTAAAGTATTTTTTCAGCAAATACGCTGGGATATGGAGCTTGGTCGAGGTTTATTTTCTGTTGCGCTGGAATTTTATTCGCGAGAGACTGAATCACCTGAGCACCGCTTATCACTGTGTATTAATCAAGTCACTTTTCTTCATTATTCGATGAAAGATTCCAAGCTAAAAACACGGTTAGCAACATGGTTAAACTGTAACGACATGCCGCTGATGAGTGATGATAAAATTTATAGCGGCAACGAGTTACGCAAAGCAGATGTTGAAAAAATAGTTGATCATATTCACGCAGTGGGTGCTAACAATATCAATGCGGTTTTTTGTTTTTACAAGGCAACTGAAACCCGCATTATCCGTAGGCTTGAAGAAGTGGCAGGCTATAAACTCTGCGAACTATTGTCAATACTAGAGGAGAATATTGCCTCTCTTAAACACCAGCCTTGCTATTCTGCTATAAACTCAATGATGCAATTTTTATCAATACGCAGGAAGACTAAAAAAGACAATCAAGGAAAAGCTAAAAGCTTATTTTACAAACAAATACTTGCTGCACTTGGGGATATATCGGTTAAAGATAAAGAGGCATACGAGCAAAGTAATCAATGGGAAAAAAGGTTTCTTCCCAAGCCTGCGCCTAGTGTCATGATCGACCGTATATCAGTCACTAATCTTTACCCTGTCCCTGACCCTGTAAACCTTAAAAGCAATCGAAAGCCATATAAAAATCTAAACGGTTTAGAATTTGCAAAGGCTTTAAAAAAAGATAAGTGGCAAACCTGCTATAAGACAAAAACATCAGCCGAAAACACCAAAAATACATGGATAACCATGGGGCGTTTTGATGCTGTCTCGATGGCTGAAGTACGTCTACCTTGTAAATGTTATCTGCCAAGTTTTGAGCATGGCTTATTGTTGCCTTATTGTGATGACGAATCTGATATTAAAAAGCAATTGGGCGAAAAGTTTTCACCACATTTTTCTCGTCGTGAAATAGCTCGTCCTGTCACTATTATTAATGACTCTAATGAGAAAGCACCTATTATGCAGGCGATGTATAAGAACTTGTTTGCAATGATAGGGGTGACTTTACAGCGCCGTAGTATGCGCTTAGATTTTTTATTTCGCATGATTCGCGCCTTAGCAAAAGACAATCAACCTGATGCCTCTGGAATTGAGCAATCTATCTGTAAGCTAAAAGAACGCGGTATTTTTGTTATTGCCTATCTTACCGATGGTTGGGGAGATATGCTGTTCACGTTTAGAAAAAATACAGATTTAGAGCGTGAGGACTTAGATAGTATTTTCGCCTTTCAGAAGGATGTTTACGAAGATTTTATGGTTGATCGTACCGAGATATTATTTACCCCTCAATGTCTTGACTATGCTTTAGCAAATCCTGACCAGTACCGCGTCACCATGCAGACACGCATGATGGAAGATCGTTGGCTTGAAGCAGGTATTGAAAATTACACCGAAAAATTATGTAAACTCTGCAAAGATATTCCCACAGACATTATCAGCAATGTTGATATTACCCTGACACCAGGAAGAAATGATTTTAGCTTTTTATTTACAGGTGTGGAAAATGCAGCTGAAGGGAGTTACAAAAAACTAATACAATGGCTGGATGGAAAAATAGCATCACAAACTGACACTGACAAGGACAGTGCTATGATTATGTTAGGGCATCTAGAAACCTATATTGAGCGTTTATTAATTCTCAACAATAAGAAGGTTTAGTCGTTTCATTTATTTCATATTGATGCTCTCTCAACCTAACCCTGAAGGGGCTTAGGGGCTAATATTGGGCTTTTAAATTAAAGAAGGATGTATGTATGTTAATAAAAAATAATAAATATCTTAAAGATAACGATGTGACTGATCAAAGCGTCTACCAAAACCGTCGTCAATTTATGAAAAATGCAGTAGGTTTAGGCTTGATTGCGACAACGGGGGGGATCATTCAGCCGAGTTTTGCAAAGACTAAAAGTCCTTTTTCAACAAAGGAAAAAGCAACAAAGTTTAAAGATATATCTAGCTATTGTAATTATTATGAATTTGGCACAGGCAAAAGCGATCCGCTCAAAAATGCACATACGCTAGTAACCTCACCTTGGTCGGTACTGGTTGAAGGCGAGTGTGAAAAACGAGGAAAATATGATTTGGAGGACTTGCTGAAACCTGTCTCTATTGAAGAGCGAATCTATCGTTTCCGTTGTGTAGAAGGCTGGTCGATGGTGATTCCTTGGATGGGATTTCCGCTTGCTGACCTTATTAAGCGTATGAAGCCAACCTCAAAAGCTAAGTATGTCTATTTTGAAACGCTACACGATCCTAAGCATATGCCAGGACAAAAAACATCGGTACTCGATTGGCCGTATGTTGAAGGTTTGCGTATGGATGAAGCAATGAATCCTCTGACACTGATGGGGACAGGTATCTATGGTAAAGATTTATTAAACCAAAATGGTGCGCCACTACGTTTGGTCGTTCCTTGGAAATATGGTTTTAAAAGCATTAAAAGTATCGCCAAAATACGTTTTACTGAGACTCGCCCTGTCAATTCTTGGCAAAAAGCCAATCTAACTGAGTATGGTTTCTTCTCTAATGTGAACCCTAATGTTAATCATCCACGCTGGAGTCAACGAAAAGAGCGTCGGATAGGGGAGTTCCGCAAGCGTAAAACAAAAATATTCAATGGCTATAGTGAGCAGGTCGCTTCTCTCTATACAGGAATGGATTTAAAAAAGAACTTTTAATTAAAA
>CAZQTJ010000008.1:0-17816 GCA_964596035.1 uncultured Cocleimonas sp.
TGTTTTCTGACAAAGCAAGCCCAAGGAAATAAAGACACAAATAGCTTATTTCCTTGGGCTGTTTGTAGAATAGGGCTTTTTTTAAGAAGCCTTTTCTACAGTGCTATCATCAGACTCGTCAGTTAGCTTCTTTTTCATCTGATCAATTTGAGCTTTTTGTTCTATTTCTTTCTCGGTGGGTTTTTCAGGTGTTTCGGTATTAAACCCCATATCTTTTTGTAGGCTATTTGTTAAATCGCTGATGCCGCCTCCTGATAGGCCTACTTCTTTCAATAAGTTGTCGATCATTGGGGCTTGTGTTTTATAACGTAGGGCGCTGTCGATCAGTTGGTCAGGTAAGCTACTTCCGCCACCATTGCCATTGTTTCCACCACTACTGCTATTTGATCCACCATTTGAGCTACCTGTGAAATTAGATAAACCATCAACTTGCATGATCTTAATACCTTCAATATTTTCAATTGGTTTAACACTTTCTTTGATAATATCAGGTAATTGAGCAACAATTTTCTCTTTAACTTGCATTGATATTTGCTCATCAGAGAGGATATTAGCAGCTTCGTTGATTGCATGTTTACCAGCCGCATCAACCGCGTAGCGTATTTCTGCCGCACTCGCGTTGAGTTTATCGGCGGTTGCTTGTGCGGTTGCAAAAATCTCTGTTCTTTCTGCTTCGCGGGTAGCACTGATAATTTCAACCTCTTTATTACGCTGTGCCATGGTGGTTTCTTTAGCCGTTGTAATTTCTTCTTTCTTCGCTATTTCGGTTGCTTGGACTTCATAGGTTTGTATCCATGCTTCTGCTGTTGCTTTGTGAGCAGCAGCAACGGCAATACCTTCTTCCATTTTAGCTTCTTCTTTTTGACGATCTTTATCTAATTCAGCTTTAGCGATGGCGAGTTCTTGTTGTTGCTCAGCAAAGACTTTGTCTTCTTCAAGTTTCAGTTTTTCTTTATGCGCGTTTACATCACTGAGTTTTATTTCTACCTCTTTTTCATTTTTAACTCTGGCTTGTTCTTTTTCATTTTCAGCAATTCGGTTTTCGATATAAGTAATACCCTCAACATCGAGCGCATTTTTACGATCAAAAAACTCCATATCAGTTTGATGTAATTTTGCGATAGCGACAGACTCTAACTGTAAACCAAAGCGTTTGAGGTCAACGCCAATCGCTTCTTCAACTATGTCATTAATTTGGTCGTTGTCATCGTGTAAAGATTCAAGTGTCATTTTAGCAGCCGCTTCACGTAAAGCCTCAACACAGGATGCTTCTAACTGTTCTTTTAGGGCTTCGGTGTCCTGTGTTTTTTTACCGAGTGTTTGACCTGCAAGAGAGATTGCCTGTGGCTCAGGAATAACACGAATAGAAAAGTCGGCTGTTATATCAACACGTAAACGATTTTTAGTAATAAACGCTTCGTGTTTTTCACGTGTGATTTCTAGTTTAATAAGGTTTAGGTTAATGACTAGGGCATCATGGAGTAGAGGTACAACAAACCCGCCATTATCCATAATGATTTTTTCGCCACCGAGACCTGTGCGAATGATTGATATTTCTTTGGTTGCACGTTTGAAAAATGCGATAAAAAAGGCTACCGCGAGAATGATAATAACAGCGGTGATACCGCCGTACCAGAGTATAGATCCAAGTTCCATTTTGTGTTCCCCTCTATATATTGATGATGAGAGTAAACTTAGCTTAATTAAAATAAGATAACTAGCCCCCTGCTGTAAATAGTGTATTTTTTTAAGAAGGGGGTAGGGAAGGGGGGTTAAATAGCGACTAAGCCTTTGATATGTTCATGGCTTAGATATTTGTCTAATGTAAAATCATCAATACTAAAATTAAAAATTGAGTCTATCTTAGGGTTTATTTTCATTGTAGGGAGCGCATAAGGCTCGCGACTTAATTGTAATTTTGTCTGTTCCATATGATTAGAGTAGAGGTGGGCATCGCCGAGTGTATGTATAAAATCCCCTACTGCTAAATCACAGACCTGTGCCACCATCATGGTGAGTAAAGCATAGGATGCTATATTAAAAGGCACACCTAAAAATATATCGGCACTGCGTTGGTATAGTTGGCAAGATAGCTTACCATCTGCGACATAAAACTGAAAAAAAGCATGGCAAGGTGGTAATGCCATGTTTTCTATCTCAGCCACATTCCATGCACTAACAATGAGACGACGTGAATCAGGGTTATTTTTTATTTGCTCGATCACTTGTGAAATTTGATCGATATGCTCTCCGCTAGGTGTCGGCCATGAGCGCCATTGATACCCATAAACGGGACCTAAATCGCCCTTTTCATCTGCCCATTCATCCCATATTCTCACTCCATTATCTTTGAGATATTGGATATTAGTATCGCCTTTTAAGAACCATAATAGTTCATGGATAATAGAGCGAAGATGTAGTTTTTTTGTGGTGACAACAGGGAAGCCTTTGCTCAAATCATAACGAGATTGATAACCAAAGACTGATTTTGTACCTGTACCTGTACGGTCTTCTTTCAGTATGCCGTTGTCATTTACGTGACGCATTAGGTCGAGGTACTGTTTCATAGGATTTTATCTCTTCGCTTTTTAGGTGAAAAAAAGTTTGTTAAGTTCTGAACCAGGATCTGCAACACGCATAAAGGCTTCTCCCACTAAAAAGGCATTAATATTATTTTCACGCATACGTGCGACATCTGTAGCCTTATGAATACCACTTTCAGTGACAACAATACGATCTTCTGGGATCAATGGTAGTAAATCGATGGTCGTGTCTAAACTGGTTTCAAAAGTACGTAAGTTACGATTATTAATACCAACTAATGTTGCGCCAAGGGGTAAAGAGCGAAGCAACTCATCTTTATCATGGACTTCAATGAGTACATCCATGCCTAATTCGCGCGCTAAGCTGTAGAGTGTTTTTAATTTATCATTCTCCAAAATAGAAACGATAAGTAATATGCAATCTGCTCCCATTGCCCTTGCTTCGTAAACTTGGTATGGCTCTAACATAAAATCTTTACGAATAACAGGAAGCGTACAAGCGGCACGGGCTTCTTGTAAATAAGCTTCAGAGCCTTGAAAAAAATCTTTGTCGGTGAGAACAGATAAACAACTTGCCCCTGCTTTTTCGTAACTAATCGCAATATTGGCAGGGTTGAAATTCTCGCGCATCACACCTTTGCTGGGGGATGCTTTTTTGATTTCAGAAATAACGGCTGATTTATTATTCGATAGATTTGTTTGCATTGCGCCAACAAAAGGACGAATAGCCGATGCGTTTAACGCTTCTTCTTTGAGCTGGTCGATGCTTTTCTTGGCTTCACGTTCAGCAATTTCTTCGTATTTACGTTTAACAATCTTTTTTAGAATATCGGGCGTATTGTTGCTCATAGAGGGTTTCTTATTTTTGTGTGAAAATTAATTTGTTTTTGTGACCAAAGCGGCTAACTTCTCATTGGCTTGTCCAGATGCGATGACCTCTAAGGCTTTGTTGATACCTGCTTGATGAGAATCGACCAAGCCTGCAACATAAATTGCTGCCCCTGCATTTAAGGCGACAATATCGCGCGCAGTACCCTCTTTATTTTCGAATACGCTCTGCACCATTGCTAAACTTTCTGTGGCATCGGCTACACGAACATTATCTAAAGATTGTGTTTGCAAGCCAAAATCTTCTGGTGAGATAGTGTACTCAGTCACTTTTCCATCTTTAAGCTCTGCGACAAAAGTCGGGGCGGCAATGCTAATTTCATCTAAGCCATCATCCGCATTGACGACCATGACATGATGATTGCCCAGCTTTTGTAAAACATCAGCCAAAGGTCTCACCCATTCGCGGGCATAGACACCTAAGAGTAAATTGGGTGCGCCAGCAGGATTAGTGAGTGGACCGAGTAAATTAAAAATAGTCCGCACGCCCATTTCTTTACGAGGACCAATCGCGTGTTTCATGGCACTGTGATGCATTTGTGCAAACATAAATCCAACGCCTAATTCTTCAACACAGGTTTTAATGATCGCAGGAGAAGCTGATAAATTAACGCCTGCTGCTTCTAAAACATCGGCCGCGCCAGATTTACTTGAAATAGAACGGTTGCCGTGTTTTGCGACGTGTCCACCCGCAGCGGCGACCACAAAACAACTGGCGGTGGAGATATTAAACGTGCTACTGCCATCGCCACCTGTGCCAACAATATCAACTAAATGGTCGGCTTGAATATTAACAGGTGTTGCTAAAGAACGCATAACCGCAGCGGCGGAGGTGATTTCATCAACCGTCTCGCCCTTCATGCGTAGACCAATCAAAAAACCACCAATTTGTGCGGGTGTTGCTTGCCCCGTCATAATAAGTTGCATGACATCGGTCATTTCATTTGCGCTAAGGTTTTCTTTTTCGATCACTTTCTGAATGGCTGTTTGTATATTCATATCATCTGAGTAGGGGAAGTTTTAGAAAATAGCCCTATATGGTAGCATGATGTGTTTTATTTTCAGTAGGCAATACCATGTTTTTTAAGCCAAGCGATCACCCAGGTTCTTACGAGCGTCATTTATACCGCAAGGTTGACAATCCCTTATTTGCTAATCAAATAGAGCTAAATGATGATACTTTGGAAGAAGCACAACGCCAAGACCACGAAGTCATTGTGCAGTTTATGCAAGTTTTTCAGGAAACATTAGAAAAAACGGTGGCGTTGAAAGGAACAGAAGAAAGTGATGTGGTACTGGAATTAAAAGACCGTTTGGATAAGCTTTATGAACAAGCCTCTGCCATTGGTGATGATCAAACTAAAATACGAGAAGCGATTGTAAAATTACTGCAACTCATTATGACCTCGGTACGCAAGGGAGCAGGGGATGATGCGCATGCACATCAAGAATTAGATCAGGAAGAGGAAGCGAGAAAAGCCCACTTTGCTTTATTAGAATCTTCGATAGTCGCAGATTTATTAAACCCAGAATCCCCCATTGCAGAAGATGAATTAGTCCCTGTGTTGTTAAGCGCAAAAAAAGATGATTTAGCATTAGTTGTACAGATTTTCGATGAAGAGCAGATACAAATGGTAATAAAAGAAAGTGCTAAATTAGTGGGAGCCTTAGATAAGCAAGGTATTGATACCAAGCAAGCATCCGAAAATGCTGTCTTTATACAAGGTTATTTAGAGTATCTACGCTTAGAAAAAAATGAACAAGGAGATTAAAGATGAGGTGTAAACTTCATCAAGTTACTAACACAATAATATTGCTGTCAATATTATTGTTAAGTACTGCTTGTGATGATGACTATGAAGGTTTTACTGAAGTAATCAACCCCTTGCGTTGCACTATTCCAGGAAAACTTCAATTTGATATTGAGACTCAGAATTCATTAAATAAATATAACTCGATGCTCAAGTTTTTAAATCAAAAATAAACTTGCTTTATCCATTAGCACGATAAAGCAATGATGGTGTAGGTGCTAAACGACCTAAATCTCTTCCAATCATATGTTTTCCAGAGGGCATGAGTTGAAAATTCTCTTGTATTTTGTCTGCCAGTATTTTGAGCTTATTACTCACATCATCTGACGTAAAAAGCAAATGGCTGATCGTTTCAAGCAAGGCGTTCATTTGAAGTCTTCTTTAAAAACTTGAGCATCGAGTTAAAGTATTTTCAAAATTCAAAAGTGATTGCTTTTATAGCTGTATTTTATTTTTTCTCCTTATAAAAAAATAAAAATCAATGACTTACAAGAGTATAAAATCAACAAGGCTATTTTTTTAACATCCTAACCAGTTGATTTTAAAGGTGACTGCACTTTATGAGAAGTTACGGTATTTTTCAAACCGCTGTGGAATCAATATCTTGTTCATCATGCTGTAGCAGTCTTACGGATCCAGATTTTAGTACTCCATCATCAAACCAGTATTGATGGAGTAGTAGTCGGTTAATATTGTAAATACACTTAAACATGCAAGTGTGTTTTAAAATATCTAAATAGAGTAGAATGCGCACTTTATAAATCAAACAAAGATAATTAAATATTTTGAAGAAATACAAAGACCCACACCAAAAACGTGAAGCGGAAAAATATGGTCGCCCCATTCCTAGTCGTGAACTAATGCTTGATGTTTTATCTAACAGTGAAAAACCAATGGGATTTAGAGACTTGGCCGATGAGCTTGGGCTAAGCGAGCCAGAAGATCTTGATCCTATGAAGTATCGCTTACGCGCGATGGAGCGTGATGGGCAGATACTTTTTAATCGCAATAAAGAATATGTTCCTGTTGATAAAGCCGATTTAATTTCTGGGCGAGTGACGGGGCATCCTGATGGCTTCGGCTTTTTAATCCCTGATGATGGCGGGGATGATCTGTTTTTACACGGCAAACAGATGCGTAAAGTCATGCACGGCGATAAAGTTTTGGCGATGGTAAAAGATATTGATCGTCGCGGGCGTAAAGAAGGCGCGATTGTAGAAATATTAGAGCGCAATACGGAGCAAGTCGTTGGGCGCTATTTTGGAGGGGGAGAAAGTAATAGCATAGGTTTTGTAACACCTGATAATTCTCGAATTACGCAAAATATTGTTGTACCTGCTGAAAATAATCTTGATGCCAATGATGGGCAGATAGTAATGGTTGCGATTGTCGAGCATCCAACGGTACGTCATCAAGCGGTGGGGAAAATCATTGAAATATTAGGTGATCATATGGCACCTGGTATGGAAATTGATATTGCATTGCGGTCTCAT
Organism: uncultured Cocleimonas sp.; assembly: GCA_964596035.1. Lineage (GTDB taxonomy): Bacteria > Pseudomonadota > Gammaproteobacteria > Thiotrichales > Thiotrichaceae > JAGLBW01. The sequence goes on from CAZQTJ010000008.1 coordinate 6,736, forward strand.
GACTTACCGCACGTATGGACAAGCGAAGTGTTGGCAGAATCTGAAAAATTAGGTTCTGAAGTAACAGAAGACGACAAAGAGCCTCGCCATGATTTTCGTGGTGTGCCATTGGTGACGATTGATGGTGAGGACTCACGTGATTTTGATGATGCGGTTTTTTGCCAGCGGGAAGGCGATCATTGGCGTTTGGTGGTCGCAATAGCAGATGTCTCTCATTATGTCCCTATTGGTAGTGAGTTAGATAAAGAGGCTTGGAATCGTTCTACCTCTGTTTATTTTCCTGCTGAAGTTATTCCCATGTTGCCTGAGGCAATATCAAACGGCTTGTGTTCACTAAACCCTGACGTTGACCGCTTGTGTATGGTGTGTTCAACACTAATCAATATGGATGGTGACATTGTAGAGTATGAATTTATGGAAGGGGTGATGCGCTCAGCAGCACGCTTAACTTACGATAAAATGGCAAGTATTGTGGTTGATCATGATCCTGAATTACGTCATGAATACGCTAGTATTGTGCGTCATTTAGATGATCTTTATTCTCTTTATGATGTTTTACGTGAAGCACGTACAGAACGTGGGGCAATGGATTTTGAAACGACTGAAACACGCATTATTTTTGGTGATGATCGTAAAATAGAGAATATTCTTCCTACTGAACGTAATGATGCGCATAAGATTATCGAAGAATGCATGATTGCGGCAAATGTATGCTCAGCACGTTTCTTAAAAGAACATAAAATTCCTGCCTTACATCGTGTTCACGAAGGCCCTAATCAAGAAAGTATTGAAAAAGTACATGAGTTTCTAAACGGTTTAGGTTTACATCTGGAGGGAGGGGATAAGCCTCAACCAAAAGATTATGCCAATATTTTAGCAAGCATTAGTGATCGTCCTGATGCCCATTTAATTCAAACGGTTATGTTGCGCTCTTTATCTCGCGCAGTATATGCACCAGCGGATACTGAAAAGCCAGAAAAAGCCTTTCACTTTGGTTTGGCGCAGCGTGATTATGCTCACTTTACTTCGCCTATTCGTCGTTACCCTGATTTATTAGTACACCGTGCGATTCGCCATATTGTTCAAGGAAATGCTGTTGAAACATATGATTATAGTTATGCGGATATGAAGGCATTGGGCGAACACTGCTCTACGAATGAGCGCCGTGCTGATGATGCTTCTCGTGATGTGATGGCGTGGTTGAAAGCAGAATACATGTTGGATAAGCAAGGCGAGACATTCAGCGGTGTGGTTTCTGCGGTGACGGGATTTGGTTTGTTTGTGGAATTAAATGATGTTTACGTTGAAGGCTTGGTGCATATTACTGCGCTAAAGAGTGATTATTATCACTTTGATGCTTCGCGTCATTGTATGACAGGAGAGAATAGCGGTAAAACATACTCGCTAGGTGATCCTATCGAGATAGTGGTTGCGCGTGTTGATTTGGATGAGAGAAAAATTGATTTTGTTCTGCCTGATAATGGTGAAGAGAGAAAACCAAGAAAATCCAAAAAGCGTAAACCACGTAGGAAAAAATCAAATAAATGAAAACCCAGATAAATGGACTTCACGCAGTACAAAATGCCTTAGAAAGTGATGTTGATAATGTAGTGCAGATTTGGATAGCTGAGTCTAAACGTAATCAGCGGGTGGTAAATTTAGCTTTAAAAGCCCAAAAAAAAGGTTTGTTGCTACATAAAGTCAGTATGAATCAGTTGGATAAAATGGCTAAAACACGGAAGCATCAAGGTATTGTTGCGGAATATAATGCGCCCAAGTCGTGGGATGATGCCGAGCTATTTGATTTATTAGCCAACCTTGAAGAACCAGCACTCTTATTGATTTTAGACGGTGTAACTGATCCTCATAATTTAGGAGCATGTCTGCGAACAGCCGAAGGAGCGGGTGTTCATGCTGTTATTGCAGCAAAAGATAAGGCTGTGGGCTTAACACCTGTGGCACGAAAAGTAGCATCAGGTGCAGCCGAAACAATTCCTTTTGTTCAAGTGACCAATCTTGTTAGAACCATTGATCTATTAAAAAATGCGGGTGTATGGATAACAGGGACTAGCGATAAAGCGACAGAAGACCTTTATGCTGGCGATTATAAAACTCCAACGGCGATTGTAATGGGAGCAGAAGGTAAAGGCTTGCGGCGTTTAACGGAAGAACATTGCGATTATTTAATCGCTATTCCTATGGCGGGTAAAGTGTCTAGCCTTAATGTATCTGTGGCAACAGGCGTTTGTTTATATGAGGTGGTTAGGCAACGTACCATGATAGTTTGAAGAATGATTGGCTTGATAATGGCGTATTAGGACCTGAATCCGTGAGGTCACTACGGCACAGGGCGCAAGCTATTGATTCATCACAAGTTTAAAAAATACCCGCTTAACCTACGGGTGAAGCTAAGATTTTTTAAATCCCGTGCTAAAACAATAGCTTACTCCCTGTTATCCGCATTGACCTCACGGATTCACTTCTTCTATCTACATTATTTTAGTAAAGAGTATTTTTTTAAAGGTGCTTTCTTTTTCTTCTTTTTTCATGCTTATTAAGCTTTCTTTGTTTGATTTTTCAGAGTCTTTCTCAATCATATTCAAAGCTTCTACGCCATTATAAAAAGCATATACATAGCGTTTAGGGAGGTTCATCCAAGTAGCGACTTCATTTAAACTAGCATTGTGCTGGTTGAAAACGGCGGCTATTTGCATAATATGCGGAAATTTTTCTACTTCTTTAAGACTTAGCCAATTATTGATACTTATTTTATTATCAGGGTTGACCTCATCAGGCAAGCGACCATGAGAGGTTATTAGGCTGGTTGTCCAAAGAAAAGATTTAAAACTATAGTCGAAGTGCTTTTTATTCACTTTATTTTGTTTGAATTGCGTAATACCTTGCTCATCTATTTCTTCTAGTTCAATTTGATCTTCGTCCATATCTTTTATACAGAGATAAACAAAGTTTTTATCTTCTAATGAGATATTGCTATAAATACGTTTATTCTCTGGGTCTATAGTGATTGAAAGGTATTTGTAAGATACTTCCATCCAACAACTGCTCCGTTTGCTAAAATCAATCGTATCTTTTAGATAAGAAAATAAAGTATTCATTGCTTTAAAGTGTGTTTCTTCTGGTGTGCTTATTTTATAACTAATATCATCATATTCACCACAGAGCAGATCCCAACGTTTTTCTTCTTTGGTTTTTTTCTTGGCGATGCTTTTTTTACTTTCTACTGGTTTATCCTCTGAAGTAGAGGTCTGTTCTTTTTGTTTGGCATCCTCTTGAGATAGTTCGCTTAACAAGGCTTCAAGATCATCAGAAGGCATATCACTATTTAATTTGGGTTCTTCTATATTGTCTATAAATGATAGAGAGGCTTCATCAAATTCATCTTTTTCAGCAGGTTTTATAGGTAGATCTATATCCGTCGTATTTATTTCTTCTGTTTTTATTGTTTCTTCGAATGAAGGTTGTGTGCTTGCTGGTTTTTCTTCCTCTAAGTTTAAATCATCAAGGTTCGGTATTACTAGTTCGGAAAAATTTTGTTGATCTTTTTGTGCTTCCTGATCCTCAAAAGATGGAAAAATCTCTAACTCATTTTTTATCTCTTCAGGAATAATAGCAGATGGTGTTGGGATATTTTCTTCATGCGTAACAGTTAGCAGAGTATCTATAGAATCAGTGTCATTCTGGTGATGGTCGATAGAAAATGCAAGAAAGTCAGATGATTCAGATATTGATAGCTTCTTATCGAGCAATTTATTTAAGGAAATAAAAGCACTTTCTAGTGCTATTGGTGTAATTGGTTTAGGTATATAGATATAATTATCAATCGTTTTATGATGGTTAGATAATACTAGGGTCGGCTTTTTTTCATGTGCATATAAATTTTCCCAAGCTTCAGTTGAGCCACTTTCATCGAAATTGGTAATATAGGCATCCGCATCTTTTCCTAATACTTGAACGTATTGTTTTTTACCTTCTTTTGTTTCGAAATAAAATTCGAGTAACGATTGTTGTATCATCGTGAGTCCTGTGAGAGCTACCTTTAGTGGCGGAGTTAGCTCATTCGCAGATGTTGTTGTATTACTTGAAGTGATAGCAGTCATTTTTTTTGTTATTTTTAGTGGCTTTTATGACGCTTAATTTAGCGTTACATTTACCCTGAATTCTATCAGATGGGTTTTAATCAAAGATGAATGGAGCGTTAAACAACGCGTTATTTGTCGAAATTAAGTAGATATATTATGCAAATTCAGTGGTATCCAGGTCATATGCACAAGGCCAGTAAAGAACTTAAAGAAATATTACCGAAAGTAGATTTAATCATCGAAGTATTGGATGCGCGTATACCTTTTAGTAGCGAAAATCCTATGCTTGCCTCTATTCGTGGTGATAAACCGTGTATTAAAATCTTAAATAAAAATGATCTTGCAGATGATGAGAAAACACAGCAATGGCAAGACTATTTGGATAAGAAAAAAGGCATAAAAACAATAGCGATTAATATGTCTCAGCCTGAAAAAATTCATCAGTTAACAGCTTTGTGTCATAAAATGGTGCCAAATAGAAAAGAGACTGACGAGCCACTTAATGCGGTAATCGTGGGTATTCCTAATGTCGGTAAATCAACCATTATTAATATTTTAGTTGGGCGCTCTATCGCAAAAACAGGTAACGAACCTGCGGTAACAAAAGGTCAGCAGAAAATTGCATTAAAAGAGCATAATATTCTCTTATTTGATACGCCAGGTATGCTGTGGGGAAATATAGAGAACATAAACAGTGGTTATCGTTTAGCGGCAACAGGCGCTATTAAAGATACTGCTATAGAAATAGATGATGTGGGTTTTTTTACTGCGGAATATTTATTGGAGCAGTACCCCGAGTTATTACGCGAACGCTATCAATTAGAATCTCTGCCACAAACGGAGTTAGAATTTCTTGAATTAATTGGTAAAAAACGAGGCTGTTTGCGGTCAGGTGGGATTATCGATTTAGTTAAAATATCAAAGATTTTACTGACTGAATTACGTGATGGTGTATTGGGTAAGGTCACTATGGAGTTGCCTGCGATAATGGAGCAAGAGATTGCTGAAACGGCTATTAAAGTAGCTAAAAAAGAAGCAAAAAAAGCAGATAAAAAATCTCGAAGAAAAAAGAAAAGATAATAAGGAATGAGCACGAAATAAGTTCCCGATCTTATAACGCAGAATTTTTATTTCAGATAGGATGATCTCATAAGGAGCATAGTTGTTCTACGTGACGAATGAGATCATCCTAGCTGGGATAAAAAAGCAAGTTAGAATCGGGAAGTTATTTCATGCTCGTTCCTAAGTAGTTACGTGTAATGAAGCTAAACTGACAGTATGTTGATGCTAATATGTTGATGCCATAACTGTTGCATGGTATTTGCATGGTGCTTGATATTACTGCTGTTATAGAATGTAATTCGACCTTTTTCTTTTGTTAATTTACTTAGCGTGTTTTGTTTTAGGATTCGCTTGAGTTGTTGTGCAACGGGCTTTCCTGTTTCAATAATTTGAATGTCCTCGCCTACTATTTTGCTAATGGTATGATGCAAAAAAGGGTAGTGAGTGCATCCTAAAATAATAGTATCTGCATTTTGTTGCAGTAAAGGGTGGGTATATTTTTTGATGAGTTGCTTGGTATCGTAATGATCTAAATGATTCGCTTCGACTTTTTCGACAAGACCAGGACAAGCTTGAGCTAGCACCTTTGTTTGTGAAGCATGTTTGAGCGTTAAGCAGTGTAAGCGTTTGCTCTCGATGGTTCGTTGTGTTGCTAATACGCCGATAACACCTGTTTTACTCACTTTTACTCCAGGCTTTATTGCTGGCTCTAAGCCAATAACAGGAATACTTAGTTGTTCTCTGAGTATATCAACGGCTATCGCGGTGGCCGTATTGCAAGCGACGACGAGAGCTTTGATGTTTTTTTTAAGGAGAAAATGAGCAATTTCTAAGGAGCGTTGTTGTATATGTTGAGTGCTTCTATCGCCATAGGGCGCATACTTAGAGTCTGCTATATAAATGAGATTTTCATGGGGAAGGAGGAGGTGAATCTCTCGTAGAACCGAGAGTCCACCCATTCCTGAATCAAATACGCCGATAGGAAAGGCGTTGTTTTCACTTGCTCCTACTCTATCAGCTTGAGTTTGATGAAATGGTCTATCGACCACGTAAAAAACTAATTAAAGCATTGTATTTTGGTGATGAATGTTGCTCAACATTATCCAACATGCCAAAATAACTGTGGTTATTGATAGTTGCTATACCATTAAAGTGCATTAATAAACCACCACCTTGATTTCTCCAAGTATTCAGATATCGGCTATAAGCTTGCCCCATACGAGGATTTTGATTTGCTTTAGCAAAGAATTCAAAAATCTTCTCATCTCTAATGGTATGAGGACGGTCAACGCGTAGTAAATGCTGTCCACCTTCATAAGCAAGTAGTTTTAAACCATGCTTGCGAGCAAGCGCGACGTTAGGCTTGATACGTACAGCACTCAAACGCTCCATAGCGCCGCCTGGATATTGATCTTTCACTAAGCCACCACGAAGTAGCTCGGTAAATAGATTGTTCATACCTCTTCCGCCCTGACGTGACCATCCGCGTAATAGGTTACGGTTTTCGATACGTGCAATATAGTCACCGAAATAAGGGCCAACAGCATAAGCGTCGATACTCTTTGAACAAGCACCACCGCCAACCAATGGACAACTTAGCGCTTCTTCACCTAAAGTAGGACCACCTGCATAAGAGGATAAAACACAAACAACTCTATTGCGTTGTCCGCCAAACTCACGCTTCCAAATATTACACATTTCACGAGTACGCTTACCTAAATAATTAAGCGCAAGTTTCATTTTACGTGATCCAGAGTTTAATTTTGGATAGGCATTAGGCCATAAACGTAAACCTTCGCGGGACGCATAGTTAGTTGCAGGATACATCATATTCCAAACTTCATTGGAGTATTCAACGTAAACTTTTTGATTTCTCTTTAAACGACGTTTAACCGTGCGGGCAAAGTTAGTTATAAAACCATCTGTTGCTTTGTGAGGCATAGAGAACCAAGGTGCTGCATTAATCGTATTAACAAGGTCAACCATCGTTTCTACAGGCATACCTGCATTGTTATTGTAATGCGCATTAGCAGGTGTTGTACGCTCATTCCAATTGGCTAATCCAGTATCTTTAGTGTTTTGCCAAGGCATAAAGCGTATTGCATTAAAGGGGCGGATCGTTTTTATGTATTCAGGGTTAAACTGCTGTGTTCTGTAAATACTTTCGTACTTCTTAGGAATAACTTTGATATTACGAATGTAATTACGAGGATTAACCGACTTAAGGTGGATACGTAAGCCTTTGGCTTCTTTCATGGTAAAGTCAATACGACCAGGACGTTGCTGTTTGACGGTAATGTTACCATGAACACTAATTTCACCCTCACCTTCATAAGTAACAAAATAGTCACCGAGCGGGAAGTTTGGCGGCATATCCCAAATACTATTTACTGAGGTGAAAATAGGGCGTTCATTACGGGATGGTAAGCGTGTAACCCAGCCATTTCTATCGAGTGAAACTAAGTGTGACTCATTGGTATTAAAAGCAATTTGTTTAGTACAGCCAGGGTCAATAGCACGATTTTGTTGCCAATTAAATTCACAAGATGTGATCCAACCACGTGAAACTTTAAATATATCAATAAAAGGATCGGAAGAGGTGAGTTTATGCAAGGGGCTTACATTTAGACCTAAGCGATTTCCAGGATTGGCTTGTGTCGCACTGCTTAAACCAATAATTATTAATACAAGGATTTTACTGACTATCCATGAGGTGTGCTTTGTTGCGTGCATAAGTGTTCCTTTCTTCTCATATAATGGTACATCTAAAGATGTTCGTCATTTAGTTCAAACAACATACGGGGTATGGGTTCTACTTAAAATTTCAGTAACCGTTCACCTACCCCCTGAAATCTGCCATTTCTGCGTTAAAAAATGATCATTTACACCTGTAAACTCACATTTTTCGCCTTGAGCTGACAAATTCCAGAGGGTATCTGAACGGTTACAAATTTCTATTGATGTATCTATTTTTCAAATTAGTATTTATTGATCCGCTAATAACACAGTTCTTATTTATTGCAATTCTCCATTAGTGTAGCAATAGAGAGATAATTTGCACGTCTGATTGCTTACTTTCATCGGGAAATAAGGTCTGTTTGAGTATTTTTTATCATTTTTCAAGATTACGGAAGCAAATATCTGTTTTTAAACAGTGCTTGAAAATGGATGATTCCCATCACTTTCTTTGTCTATAACCGTGATAATTAGTTCTCTTTTTGTTATCTATTTCTACAAGTTAAAGTCGGTAAATTATTTTTTAAAGTGGCCTGTCCTACTGAATGTTGGCTAAATTTCCTTTATCTTCCAGCCAGCTTTTTCTATCTTGAGCACGTTTGCGTGATAGCAACATATCCATTATTGTATTGGTGGCTTCGGGGTCTTCTAATGTTAGCTGTACAAGGCGGCGAGTATCAGGGTGCATGGTGGTTTCGCGTAATTGCAAAGGGTTCATTTCTCCCAAGCCTTTAAAACGCGTAATGGTAATTTTTCCTTTCAGTTTTTCTTTTTTAATACGATCTAAAATGGCTTGGCGTTCTGACTCATCCAAAGCATATTCAATTTTTTTACCAATATCGACACGGTATAAGGGGGGCATGGCAATATAAACATGACCTGCTACCACTAAGGGCTGAAAGTGTTTTAGAAAGAGCGCGCAAAGTAGCGTAGCGATATGTGCACCATCTGAGTCGGCATCAGCCAGTACGCAAATTTTACCATAGCGTAAACCACTTAAATCATCTGAGGATGGCTCAATGCCTAGTGCAACAGAAATATCATGAATTTCTTGTGAGGCAAGTACCTGATCTGAGTGGACTTCCCATGTATTTAGTATTTTACCACGCAATGGCATGATTGCTTGAAATTCACGATTACGCGCCTGTTTTGCAGAGCCACCCGCAGAGTCACCTTCTACTAAGAATATCTCAGTTTGTGATAAGTCTTGTGATGAGCAATCTGCTAGTTTTCCAGGAAGTGGTGGTCCGCTGGATATTTTTTTACGTACCACTTTTTTACTGGCACGCTGACGTTTTTGAGCATTGTTAATGACATGCTCTGCAATTAAATCACCAATTTCTGAATTTTTATTTAGATATAAGCTAAAAGCGTCTTTAACCGCGCTAGTCACTAAACTTGCGGCAGTGCGTGATGATAAGCGTTCTTTAATTTGCCCTGCAAACTGTGGGTCTTGCATTTTTATTGATAATACAAATGACAGCTTATCCCAGATGTCATCAGGTGTCAGTTTTAGCCCACGAGGAAGGAGGTTTCTAAATTCGCAAAATTCTCGTAAAGCATCGGTGATGCCTGTACGCAAGCCATTAACGTGTGTGCCACCTTGAATAGTAGGAATTAAATTAACATAACTTTCTTGGACTAAATCACCCCCTTCAGGAAGCCAGAGAAAAGCCCAATCAACCGCTTCATTCTCATTAATAAGCTCGCCTAAAAAGGGTGTTTCAGGAAGAATCTCAAATTCCTTCACCGAATCCATCAAATAATCTTTAAGACCGTCTTCGTAATACCATTCTGTTGTATCGTTTTTTGCTTCTTCGGTAAAGGTGATATGTAAGCCAGGGCATAACACCGCTTTAGCGCGCAGATTATGTTTTAAGCGCGGGACGGAGAAACGCACGCTGTCAAAATACTGAGCATTTGGCCAGAAATGCAAACTCGTACCTGTATTTTTCCTGCCTACTTTGCCGATAACTTCAAGGTCACTAGATTTGTGACCATTTTCGAACATCATCTGATACTCTTGACCATCACGCTTAATACGCACATCAAGAATTAAAGAAAGTGCATTAACGACAGAAATCCCTACCCCATGTAAGCCACCTGAAAACTGGTAGTTTTTATCCGAGAATTTACCACCCGCATGTAAGGTGGACATGATAACCTCAACCCCAGGTAGTTTCTTTTCGGGGTGAATATCAACAGGCATTCCTCGACCATTATCAGCAACCGACAATGAGCCATCAGCATATAAAACGACATTAACACGGTCTGCATGACCCGCCATTGCCTCATCAATACTATTGTCGATGACTTCTTGAGCAAGGTGATTAGGACGTGTGGTATCGGTATACATACCTGGGCGTTTTCGTACAGGATCAAGCCCAGAAAGGACTTCTATAGCGGAGGCATTATATTCATTTGACATAGATTAGAGTTTATCCGTTGAAAGGCAGAGGCTACTGTAATAGGAATAGGGTGTTTATTCAATTCGATTTTTTAGATTAAAATAAGGTATTTACATTGTATTGTAGGGTATTCATCAATGCGCCTTATTTTCTGATCAAGTCAAGTGCTGTTTGTAATTTTTCTAAGCCTAGCTCTTTCGCATAAGCAATATTGCTTTTAGGAATACCATTCGCATCAGGGTGATTTTTAATGGCACGCGCTAAGCTAGATTCACGAATAATATGCAAAGTGGCATAAGGTGAGCGGTTGGTATAGTTAGCAGGGTCATCATTATCGGAGCCTTCAAAACAATAATTAGGATGAAAGCTTGCCAGTTGATAAATCCCTATATAGTTTTGGTCTTCGAGCAAAGCATTGGCAATATCGACAAGATCAAGGTAATTATTGAAGTCCTCAAAACCATTAGGAAATATTACTAATGTTGTTTCAATATCCTCTTGATGGTCGAGATAAAAAAACTCATCCGCTAAGGCTTGTAAGGCTTCAGCTATATCGCTTGAATCAACAACATGAAAGCGAATACTGTCACGTAGTAACTCTCTTTTGGCGAAAGGACAGAAGTTGTGTTTTATTACAACGTCTTCTAGCCATGTTTTGGTTTTCTTAATGATGCTTGTCATTCCTTATTGCGCCTATTTTCTTTTATCCGTTGCGTTACTCGCTCTTTAATAATTAAGCTCAGGAAGTTATTTCGTGCATATCCCTTAATCAAAT